>CAZGVZ010000754.1:0-2275 GCA_964529145.1 uncultured Fibrobacteraceae bacterium
GGGGGGGGGCAGGCGCATGAGAAGGTCATGTTATCGAAGATGTGGCCGCTGTATGCAACGTAGCCTGCGGCCTTTGCAGCCGGGTCATAAAAAAGAATTTTAAGAGGTGCCCTCAACCCCTGCTCCGGTATGACGCATTCACCTCGCCGGCGCGTCACTTCATCACCGCAGGTGGAGATTTCTGCCGGGGTGTTTTCTCCTGCGATACAACCGATTCATATTGCATATCTGTCGAAAAACGAGTCGGGAGGGTCTTTCTCCTCCTTTGGAGCGAAATTCTTCCCGATGCACTCCTCGAAGGTGGGCGCCGCGGTCTGGTAAAAGACACCCGCTTCTATCCCTTTTTCCGGCATACTGTCGTGATCGAGCGCATGCGACGCGGCTTTGAGCGCCTCTGTTCTGTCATTTGGATCATGACGCAGTTCGCGGACCACGCCGGCAGTGACGGGATCAAAAGGGGCGGGAGTCGGAGAGCGGTCGAACGTACGGCAGGGGGCTATCACCTCGACAAACGAAAAGCCGCGATGATCGAACGCCCGGCCGATCGTCTCCTGCATATGGGAGAGTGAGCCCGCGAAGGTCCGGCCGACGAAGGTGGCATTGCAGGCGATCGCGAACTCGATCACATTCAGTGAAGCGCCCGGCTTGCCGTAAGGGGTAAGCGATCCCCTGTATCCGGCAATCGAGGTGGGCGAAGCCTGATTCTTGGTCATGGCGTACATCCTGTTGTTCAGGCAGAGGACCGTCATGTCGAAATTTTTATATGCGGCATGCGCAAAATGGCCAATACCGATGGAAAAGAGGTCTCCATCTCCCGCGACCACCATAACCGGGACCTCGGGATTGGCGAGCCTTGATCCGGCGGCGACCGGGATCGCCCGGCCGTGGAGCGTATGGAGCCCGAACGTGCCGAGAAACAGCGTGATTCGAGAGGAGCAACCGATCCCGGACACGACGGTGATTCGATGGGGTGGGACCTGCCGTTTCGCGAAAACTTCGGTGAGCGCGGTCAATACTCCGAAATATGAGCACCCCCTGCACCAGCTCGGTTTGAGATCACTACGGTATTCCTGAGGCGTGAACGGCATCATCCTTTCATTCTCCCGGACAGTATCCTTCTGATGCCCTTTTCGATCTCGAACGGAGTGAAAGGCTCTCCGCCGGAGCCCGACAGTGAAACCGGTCGCGATCCCGAAAACATCGCGGCCAGGGAGCAGTATTGACCGGTGGAGTTCGACTCGACGACTATCTGAAAGGGAGATCGCGCAGCCCAAAGCCGGAGGGCGGCGGCGCATACCGGAAACAGCAGGCGGGGGTACAGCGCATCGACGCGATAGCCTCCCTTTCGCAAGGCGGCGACAGCATCTGCCGTCACTGCGGCCGTAAATCCCCACGCGCATACCCCGAAATCGGCGGGACTGTCGCCGGGTTCCGGATCCCAGATGACCGGGTCAGGGATTTCCGATTCGATGTGCAGAAGCTTGCGGGATCTTCTGTCCATTTGCGTTGATCTCCCTTCCGGGGTGGTTACCGGCCTGGATGACAGGTCGTGTTCGACGCCCGTGATCCTCCGTGTGAACCGGGAAATGCCCGGAACCGGTGCGGGACCGGGCATGGCGGAATCTCCGGGAGACGGTTCCATGCTGCTCGGACCGTTTACCGGAATGGAACGATTCATGATTTCGATTCCGGCGGTATCGGGTCGACGTATCACTGATCTGGTCGAACCGAGCGATCCGTCGCTCAGGACGATCACGGGGCACCGATAACGCTCAGCGCAATTGAACGCGCGTACCGTGGTATAAAAGCAGTCTTCGACAGTGATTGGCGCCATTACGATCCGCTGCGAATCTCCATGGCCGCCGAAAGCCGCAGCCAGCAGGTCGTCCTGGCTGTGCTTTGTCGGCATTCCGGTCGAGGGACCGGCTCTTTGCACGTCTATGATCACAAGCGCCGTTTCGGACATGGAAGCGTAGCCGAGGAACTCCTGCATCAGTGACAATCCCGGGCCCGATGTCGCGGTCATTGCCTTCAAACCATTGAAAGACGCACCGATCATCGTGCCTATGGCCGCTATTTCGTCCTCGGCCTGGTAGGAGATTCCACCTCGTGAAAGGAGCTGCCCGGTCATCGCTTCTCCGATCGCGGTCGCCGGGGTGATCGGATACGAGGCGTAAAAAGTGCACCCGGCATACAGGGCGCCCAGGCCGGTCGATTCGTTTCCGTCCAGGATCAGCCGCTCCGTTCCGGCCGGAAGAGCCGGGGGGGGTGGAAG
>CAZGVZ010000755.1:0-2275 GCA_964529145.1 uncultured Fibrobacteraceae bacterium
CTTTTCGCGGTGGACGCTCTTGTCGACGACCATACCGATGGCACGAATGCGAACGATTTCGAGGCCTACTGGTACTATTACGACGACAACAGCGGGGTAAAAGAGGACGACCGGCCGCAGAAGGCTCCCACAAGCACGCCGTCGGTCATCTCGGTGGATTTTGTCGAAAAGAACCGTGAAGCTTTCGGAAACACGGGCGACACATGGAAGGTGAAGGAGTACACCTTCAAGGTCGGCGATGAAGCGGGCAACAAATTCGCCACCATGCCTTTCAAATATGGAGAGATCTGGGAAGCCTCCTATGGCGACGCGACTCCCTATGTGGGTGTCGGCACGATGCTCGCCGTCGACGGAAAATCCATCGATCTCACTGGAGCGACCGCCGTTTCCTTCAAGCTCCGTTCGCATACAGCTGATCTGGTAGTCGATTTCAAGGTGGAAACCATGGATATCACCGAGGATTCGACCTATGCCTATTATCAGACCGGGGTCTCGGCCACCACTTCATGGACGGAAATGACGGTGCTGCTCGACGACCTCGAACAGCCCGGCTGGACTCCAGCTACTGCGGAGAAAGCGTTCGATATCACTAAAGTGACGAAGCTCGCCTGGGAAGTCGCCGGCGGCAAAAACAAAAACATCACCGAGGACGGACTGGATGTCGACGATATCAAAATCATAGATTACACCTTCATCTCCCCGACGGTCTATCTCCCCACGGCTACCTTGGGCAGCGCCGGAACTGGTCTGTTCGCAAGCTTCGAAGGAGATGTACCGCAATCCTCACCGATCAACACCTACTGGTATGCATACGACGATCATGAAATCGGCGGCACCTCTGCGGTCACCGCGGGAGCGACAAAAAACACCACCACCGGCCTTCTCAATCTGGAGTGGGTCGATGGAAGCGGAGTAGGCAACGCGGGAAGAGGCTGCTTTCTCGAAATGGCTCTGGGCCCCACCATCCAGCAGACCAAACCGGACAACACGGTTGTGGATGTTCAGGGATTCGTTGGAATCGGAGTCAATCTCTACGACTCCACTACTGCGACCTATTTTGATGCGACCACCGGGAAACGGGGCACCAAGGGCGCAGAATCCGGATCCGCGACAGGAATCTATTTCGAATATCTTGCCGACGGAGACTACAAGTACATGACACTCGAACTGAACGATATGAGCGATGTCGGTGACAGTCAGGACCCGACCAGAAAGAACATGCGCGGCGAGGGAATCGTGTACTACCGTAATTTTCTGAAAACCGGAACCGAATGGAAAGCGGTCAGCATTCCATTCACTGACCTCATTATTCATGACGACTGGGAAGGATACACCGCCATTCCCCTCGATCTGACCAAGCTGGCAAAACTGCAGTTCAAGGTTCAGGGCGCCGAAGGTCAGGCCGGAATTCTCCAGATCGACAATGTGGGCTTTCCCGGACTGAACGGTTTCTCGGTAGGTGTAGCCGGTCAGGCCGTGGCCCGCCGCACCGGCAATGCCGCCATCTCGGCCGCGTACCGCGGCGGCAATGTGCTGGTCAACTGGAACAACACGAAGCTGGCTTCTGGAAGAGTCAACCTCGTGAACACCAAGGGAGCGGTCGTCAGAAGCGTCGCCGTATCCTCGGACAATGCATCCCTTTCGGCTGGGCACCTTCCGGCCGGCATGTACTTCGTGAAACTGAGCGGCAGCGACGTTTCCGGCAAGACGGTGAACAGACAGACCGCTTTCACCGTTGTAAAATAAGAAGAAACGTTAGCAGATGTATCAAGGGTCCGCACTCCGAACGAGGGCGGACCTTTTTTTGGGTCGTCGATGCAAAAAAATTCAGAAGACATAAGGCGGATTCGCCTGATAACATTTATCCGGTGTTTACCTGGTTTCGGTCAGGTTATATTTTGTCCCCCCTTCATTTCCTTCATGGTAAATCATTCATAAATTCAAAATCCGGAACCGCCGGATAATGTGCCTTCCATGTCTTACAGATTTCGGTTCAGATATTCCGAACTCTGTCTCCCGGATACCTGATGGATTTGCATATATATAGTACAGAAAAAAGCCCCTCTCAAGTCGCTCTGTAGTGCGTCTCCCTTTCAAGGACTGAAAACATGGTTTTATCAATCCGGGTCTTCGGCTGGCTTCAGCCCGGGCTAATATGTCGTTCGCTCTCAGCGCACTGCAGCGATCAGATTCATTCCAAACACCTCCCGGCCACGGCAGTGACCGGGATCTCTTCTTCCGGACCGCATCACGAATTTTCGCGGAGGTCGCGGAA
>CAZGVZ010000756.1:0-2274 GCA_964529145.1 uncultured Fibrobacteraceae bacterium
CCGCCCGATCGGCAGACCCTTGAAGGTTTCACCGACCGTCGAGGCGAGATTGAGCGCTTCGTCCGCATGCTGAAACACCATCCCCGCCCGCTTTCCCCATACGCGGGCGGACCAGCGGGAACGTGGAGTGCGTTCGGTGAAAACTTCTCCGCAGAGCCTCATGGAAAAACGGTCCGGCCGGTACAACCCCATGATGACCTTTGCGAGTGTCGTCTTGCCTACTCCGCTTGGCGCCTTGAGGTATACCATTTCCCCCCGGTTGATGCGCAAAGGCTGGAGAACGGTCCGCCCCCCGTCGGCATAAATGGACAGAGTGCGGCCGAATACCGTGAACGAAGGCTGCACCTCTAGCACAGGGGCAGGCCCGTCGGGCCCGCGTGCGGGAATGGCGCGCGAGGCGCCGAGCCATGACAGGTACTCATCCGGACTGAATTTTGAGACGGCAACCGTCGCGCCTTTGACGCGGGAAAGCTCCAGGTATCTGATGCGGTCCGAGAGTCCGCGGTATTTCTCCCTTATTTCGCTTATGACGGAGTAGTCGTGGGTGATGATCAGTACAGTGCACGGCCTGGCAACATATTTACCGAACAGCAGTTTGAGGAAGATGTTTCGGTAAACATTATCAAGGCTTCCGGTAGGCTCGTCGAACACGAAAAAGGAGTGATGACCCGGAGTCGCGCCGTGAATCCATGCGTCGATCCGTTTGAAAGCCATGGTGAGCAGCAGCCTCTGCTTCTCGCCTCCGCTCGGACGATATGGTTTCGGAAACAGGTCCATCAGCGCTCGAAGAGTTTCGTCGGGCGCGGTTCTCCAAAGGTGGGAGCAGATCTCCTTCTCGTCCAGCCCGGCGAGACTCCCTTCCTGGAGCTGGTCTCTGATCCTCTGCAGCGGGTTGAGGTGCGAGGACGGTTCCTGAAAAACGAAAAAGCCGTTCCTTTTGACCTCCCGTGTCCATTGGTCGGCGAGATGAGAGCCATAGGGAGCCCCGTTTATGGAAATTTCCAGGTCGGTCGTGGTGTGGAATCCATATAATGCCTTCGAAATGACCGATTTTCCTATCCCGGATTCACCGAAGAGGAACGTGATCTCGTTTTCGAAGACCGGAAATCCCTCGACTTCGACGAGGCAACGGCCCTGGTGCGACACTGAGACGTCGAAACTGCGGCCGCTCATAGACGGTGCCTTTCGGCATAGCCGCAGGAGATCCGGTACGCGGCAAGCAGGGTGATGACGATGAGGAACGCGACGGTTAGACCCTGAAGATGCTCGAAAAGGAGCTGCGGGGCATAGGACGGATTGGTCAGCGTGTTACCGATGGCGAGGATGTCCTGTTTGCTGTCCATTTTCGCGAGCAGGCTCCCGAGAGTCGTCGGGAGGGTCACCGCGTTGACATCGGTCGATAGACCGACTGAAATGATGAAATCGACGCTGCATTGAAGAAAGACGGCGCTCCCGAAAACCGAAATGAGCTTGTTGAGTATATGTACCCTGCTGTTTTTCCAGAGGATGTCGAAATTGATGATGCGCCACTCGGATACGCCGCATACCCGAAGAGCGTTGAAAAAGTCGAGTCTGGTGAAGTGATCGATGCGGTCGCGCAGCAGATCGACAACCTCGGGCATGATGAAGCAGCTCATGCAAAGCGACATAAGGAGGAATATGGTGGCTTTCCCGGTGATAATACCCGAGGTGACCAGCGCGGAAATGCCCACGTAGCCGAAAAGGACCCCGACGATCTGGGGGATCGACCTGATGAGGTTGAGGAGAAACGTGACAGGGTAGGCCCACGCCCGGGAACGGTTTCCTTCCAGACCGCGAAGAACGAGAGTGACGATCCACGCGGCGGCAAGGGTGATCGCCACTGAGAGAAGCGCTATGACGAAAGTATTGACGAAACCCTCCCTCACTTTTTCGAATGCCGGGCGGTTCAGGAAAATCGCATCCCAGATCCCGACGAAGGTGACTGCAGCCGTCCAGAAAAGCAGCCACTGTCCGTCCTTTCCCCCGAGCGGCGTCCGGCGCGATTTCCTACTGGTTTTCATATCGGTTTTTTTCCCTGTGGGAGAGCAGGTCCGCGGCGATCTCGGTCATTTTGACGGTATAGAAGATCAGGAGCATGATGACGACCACCAGCGGAACGTTTTTGTAAAGAAGCTGCCGGAGCAGTTCGTAGGTGAGGTGCCCGTGTATGTTCAGCGCCATTTCGATGATGATCAGGCCGGTGATCAGAAACGACGCCTGTTCCTTGATCGTCGGCAGATACTGCAGCCGCGC
>CAZGVZ010000757.1:0-2274 GCA_964529145.1 uncultured Fibrobacteraceae bacterium
CACCCCCCTCACGCGCTCCGCTTCCTGCGGTTCCTGATGTAGACGCGGTTGTTCCTGCGCTCCACGTCGAAGAGGCCGATCGCGGAGATCAGGTCCACCAGCTTGGAGTAGCCGTAAAAACGGGGGTCGAAATCGTTTTTCGCCTTCCTGATGTAGTTGCCTACCGGGCCTAGCTCTGCCCATTCGGTTTCCTCGGACTCGTAGCTCGTGTCGATCGCGTTCCTGATGAGGTTCACGAGCCCGGTGTCGCCGCGCAGCTCTTTCGCGGTCAGGCGTTTGCGGACCGCCTGCTCGGGATCCTCCTCCTTCTTCACGAACACCTCCGTGTAGATGAACCGGTCGCAGGCCGCCACGAAGGCGCGTGGCGTCTTGCGTTCCCCGAAGCCGTAGACCGCCTTTCCCGACTCCCTGAGGCGTGACGCGAGCCGGGTGAAGTCGCTGTCGCTCGACACGAGACAGAATCCCGCGAAATGCCCGGTGTAAAGGAGGTCCATGGCGTCGATGATCATCGCGCTGTCTGTGGCGTTTTTGCCCACGGTGTAGCTGAACTGCTGAACAGGCTGGATCGAATGCTCGAGCAGGGTATCCTTCCATGAAGCGAGCTGGTTGGAGGTCCAGTTGCCGTAGATCCTTTTGACGCTCGCGACACCCAGTTTCGCGATCTCGGAGAAAAGCCCCCCGACGATCGATGGATTCGCGTTGTCGGCATCGATGAGCACCGCGAGAGAAGCGTTGCTGGTTTCCTGTCCGTTGTTCATGACCGTCGGGAACCTTTCAGTGTTTCAGGTGACCAAGGAATCATTGCGGCGCACCTACGGCGCCATGCGATCCGTCATTATTCCTCGGGATCGTTGAAGATGAACCAGTTGATCGGCCCCGCTGTTTCCGATCCCCGCGCATCCCGTGCGATGACCCTCCAGAATTTTACCCCTGAGCCGCCTGAAACTGGAATTTCCGCGCTGAAGGTCGCTTCCCCCTCCCTGGTGAATTCGGTTCCGGGGGTGAAAGGAACCGCCTCGTCATCCGGTGGAGTGTCGGAACCCAGCATGATACGGTACTGCGTGCCGTCTCCGTCGTGTACGTCAACGTTTTTCCAGACCAGTTTTACCGCAGTGGTCGTCACTTCACCGTTCTTTTGCGGGGAAACGGTATCGGGAGCCGGGGGGGGGCCGTCGGGATAGACCCAGAAGGTGTCGCCCCCAACCAGGCTGTCATCATCTTTTGCAAAGACTGCGATTTCCAGACTGCCATTTACAAATCCGGGAGCGACATGGTAATCGGGGTATGTGCCCGACTCGGTTATCGCGTTATCCAGATCCTTTTGATTGAACGGGGGGGTCAAATCCCAATAGTAACGCGCGATGCTGCCGTTATCATCGATGCCCTCAGCCGTGATATCGATATACCCGCCGTTTTCGGAAGTAGGGATGAACAGAGTGTCATGAACCGTATCGCCAGCGGCGTGCACGCGCGGTCTTCCGATCTTCACAACGATGTCGAACTCTCTTTCGCTCCATACGGAATCTTCGTCCATGACCCGTACTGTGATCACGTGCGGCCCGTCGCTGAAAAGCGTGTCCCATGTGTAGCAGAACGACTCGGCGTCGCTCCACACGAGCCAGTTTTCCGCTCCGTCGAATTTGATGCGGATGCTGTCGACGGCTCCGTTGGGATCGTGGGCGTAAACTTGGTAGCAATACGAGTCTTCGACCCAGATCTCCCGCGGCGTGACGCTGTCGATAACCGGAGCACCCCGCTTAACCTCGATCGAAAGTGTTGTGTCCGCAGTGATTCCGTCGGCGTCCCTGACCCTGAACCGTATGGTTCCGGACCCGCTCGCGCTTGCGGGGAACCTGTGGGAAAAGACCACCGGGTCACCGGAACAGGTGAGAGAACTCTCGTATACCGTATCCCCGTCCCATGATGCCAGAACAGTCCACGAAGGGTCGTTCTCGTCATCGGTCACAAGGGTGAATTTCCTCTCGTCACGAATGTAAATATCGCCAAGCCCGGTATCGATTTCGATGGAGGTGATACCCGGTCTTCCGAGCTTCACCACCACGCTGTCCCGCAGCGTATCGCTCAGGTCCCCGCGGTTGTCAGTGACCACTGCGCGAATCCGCTTGATGCCTTCGGTAAGATAGCGGTGAGTGCTCATGAGCCCGGAGAGCGTATCCCAGGTACCACCCGGCTCCCACTGCACGCGGCACGACACGATCGATCCCTGGGGATCCACATCGAAGGCGGAAACAGTGAAGATCTGGTCGTCGTTGA
>CAZGVZ010000758.1:0-2273 GCA_964529145.1 uncultured Fibrobacteraceae bacterium
TTCAGGCTTGTCGGCAACATTTACCGGGGCAAGGTAACCTCGATCCTGCCGGGAGTTCAGGCCGCATTCATCGACATAGGACTCGAGAAAGGAGCGTTCCTCCATGCTACCGACGTGGATCCGTCACTGCTTCTCGATGCCGATCATGAACTCATGGAACGTTACACCGGCAGGGGTGATTCGACGAAACGGAAAAGGATCGCCCGCATACCCATCGAGAAAGTCCTCACCATCGGACAGGAGATCCTGGTCCAGGTGCTCAAGGAACCCATAGGCACCAAAGGAGCCAAACTCAGTACACAGATCAGTCTCGCCGGACGGTTTCTCGTTCTCGTACCCGACACGGATTTCATCGGAGTCTCGAAAAAGGCGAGCGACGCCAGAGGACGGGCGCGTCTCAAGAAAATAATCGCGGAAATAAAGCCTCCAGGCGTCGGTTTCATCATTCGCACAATCGGCCTGAAGGTCTCGGAGACCGAATTCGTCAATGAAATCCACATGCTTCTTGATAAATGGAGAAAGGCGCAGGAGGCGGCGCTCAGCGGAAGCGGGCCGAAGCTGGTACACCGTGAACTGGGAATAACCACCAGGGTGATCCGTGACCTTTTTTCGGAAGAGATCGGCAAGGTGATCGTCGATCAGGAAGAGGATTATCAGGAAATTCTCCAGTATCTCCGCACTCTTTCTCCCACACTGTGTAACCGGGTGGTTCTGTACAAGGACAAGGTACCGCTTTTCGACCGGTTCGACGTGGAGAAGGAACTCGATCGTCTGCTGAAAAGGAAGGTTTGGCTTCGCAGCGGAGGATATATCCTGATAGATCGCACGGAAGCGCTTGTCGCGATCGACGTGAACACCGGAAGAAATATAGGCAAGTCGAGTCTCGAGGAAACGATCGTGAAAACCAATCTCGAAGCCGCGGTCGAGATCTGCAGACAGCTCCGGCTCCGTGATATCGGGGGACTTATCGTCGTGGATTTCATCGATATGCGGATCAACGAAAATCGACGCAAGGTCGAAGGAACAATGCGTAACCTTCTTGCGGCCGATCCGTCCGCGAACGCCTGTACGGGCTTGTCGAAATTCGGTCTCATGGAAATCACGAGAAAACGGGTCAGGCCCGAGCTCCAGGAGTATTTCACCAGTGTATGTCACGCCTGTGACGGGCTGGGCTGGGTTTTTTCGGCGGAATCGGTTACCGCCAGGATCGACAGGGACCTGGGGCGTTCGGAGTTTCAGGATAATATCGTGGAAGTCGCGGTCCATCCGGCCGTGCATGCTTACCTGCAGAAAGATAACGGTCAGGTCAGAAAGATGCTGGAACATGAGCACTCCTGCAGAATGGTTCTGATCCTGGATGAGGAACTCGATCAGGATGAATACACCATCACCAGGAAGAATTCGGGGAGTTCAGCATAGACTTGCTTCGGCATCTACCGGTATTTTATTTTTAAAGGATTTTTCTTGAAAGTTTCCGGCATGGCCGTACCCCTCGCTTATGCCGATCAGTTACCAGAGGAGCGACAATGTATTCAGTTATCGAACAGGGTGGAGTACAGTTCAAAGTGAAGCCGGGTGAGACGATTCGCGTTCCGCTGATCGAAGCGTCCGAGGGAACGGAAATCACCATCGACCGCGTGCTGCTTGCATCCAACGGCGATGCGCTCAAGATCGGCATGCCGCTGGTCGAAGGTGCTTCGGTAACCGCCAAGGTCGTAAGTCATTTCAAGGATAAAAAGGTATTGGTCATCAAACGGAAGAGGCGTAAAGATTACCGGCGCAAGAACGGTCATCGCCAGCAGTATACCCGTTTGCAGATAGTCTCTATCAATGTCTGAGAGGGAGCACAATTCTCATGGCGCATAAAAAAGGTGTAGGAAGCAGCAGGAACGGTCGTGACAGTAAACCGAAAATGCTTGGTGTCAAGCGCTTCGGGGGAGAAAACGTCAGCGCGGGCAGCATTCTGGTCAGGCAGAAGGGAACGAGAATCCATCCCGGTTCCAATGTGGGACAGGGGAGTGATTTCACCCTGTTCGCGAAAGTGGACGGGATCGTTCAATTTTCCTCAGGAAAGAATAACAGGAAAAAAGTGGAGATCGTGTCCGCTGCGGCATCCGCATAGATCTCCTTTGCAAGGAATACCGAAGGTCACGGTCGGCACACGATCGTGGCCTTCTGCTTTTTTTTGGGCGCGTGCATGGCTGGATGCAGGCCGGAGGGTACGTACGGAGGGCGGAAAACACATCGCGCTTTTCACTGCCCGGTTCGCCCGC
>CAZGVZ010000759.1:0-2273 GCA_964529145.1 uncultured Fibrobacteraceae bacterium
GTCGTTTTCCGAAAGTCCCTTTATCTTGTGAGTTGAGAGTTCGATTCTAACTCTGTTGAACGAAACATGCATGTCGGGGTGATGGTTCTCGCGATTAGCGACGTCCGCGACAGCATTGACGAATTGCATGGTATCGGTGAAATCGCCGAACGTGTAGGTTTTCTCGATCCGGTGGTCGCCGTCCCTGCGAAGGTCCCAACCCTCGATTTCCTTCATCAGTTCATGTTCGGCACCGTCGGTCAGAGGCGGCGTACCTCCCTCACAGGGGGTACAATGTTTTTGTTCGAGAGACATGATGACTCCTTTGGCGAGGAAAAATGAGACATCGAACCATCAATGGTTCTTATTGCATTGTCAAGTACACGGCCATCCGCTGAGCACAAGGTTACGGAAAGGGGCATGCGACCCGCGGCGTGGGTCGCGCATGAGAGGCATGGGTCAAAGGCGCGGATAGCCGCCTCGATGCGGTTGAGAAGACCCTCGGTCACGGACGTCCCTTCGAGGTAGCTTTTCGCGACCTGTTCCACGGCTTTGTTCATGGGCATATTGTTCTGGGTCGTCGATACGATGATGTTGGCCATCGTGATCTGGTGGTTCCTGTCGATCCTGTAGTGATGGAACAGTGTACCCCGCGGGGCTTCGATCATCGAGATCCCCTCATCGGCGAACGACCCCCTGTTCACCAGATCTTTTCCCTGAAGGTCCGGGTCGCGGAGGAGCAGCGCGAGTTTTTCGGTTCCGTACAGGAGTTCCACCAGTCTGGCCCAATGGTGTGCGATGGTATGGCGTGACGCATTCTCTCCCAGAAACCCGATCATCGAGCGTCGCTGCGTTTCGGCGAGCGGTGTGTCAAGGCGGGTACAGGCGGTGAGGCGCGGAAGCGGCCCTACGCTGTACCATCCCTGCTCCGGACCGAGCCGCCGGAAATAGGGGAACTTCATGTAGGACCACGACCGAACCTCTTCGGCGATGTGCAGGTTATAATCCGCAGCCAGTTCTCCGTCGAAAATGATCCGGCCATTTCCATCAACCGCACGCATGACCCCGTCGTAAAGGTCGAGTGTTCCTTCCCGGTCCACGCTGCAGAGGCGGTTCGTTGCGAACGATCCGAGCATCGAGAGATCGGCCCGGTGATCAGTCAGGTATGTCTTCATGAAGGAGCACGCTTCACTCGCATCTTCGACCGCCTTGTCCGCGTACTCGAGAAGAATGTCACGCTCCCCGGTCGAGAGGTTCTTATTTATGCCCCCGGGAATCGCGCCGGTTCCGTGGATGCGTTTTCCCGCGGTTCTTTCGATGACCGATTGACCGTACTTGCGAAGACGGATTCCCCGGAGAGCCATATCGGGATAATCGAAAACGATGCCGGCTACGTTTCGACGGTCAATGTCTGATTCGACGCCTAGAAGCAGATCGGGTGCCGCAAGGTAAAAAAAATGGGTCGCATGAGACTGCACGATCTGTCCGTAATGCATCAGGCGGCGCATTTTTTCGGCGGTAGGTGTGAGCTGTGAGGCTCCTACTATCGTATCCATAGCCTTTGCGGCGCCCAGATGATGACTTACCGGGCAGATGCCGCAGAGTCGCTGTACGATCACCGGTACCTCCCACAACAGTCTGCCCCTGATGAAGCGTTCGAAGCCCCGGAACTCCGTGATATGAAGACGGGCCTGTTGCACCTGTCCGCTTTCGTCCAGGATGATGGTCACCTTTCCATGGCCTTCGACCCGTGTCACCGGTTCTATGACGATCCTGCGGGAACCTGTATTACCAATCAATGAGGATGGTTCAATCATATTTGACCATGTCGTATGGGAGAGTGATCTCTTTTTTCTGCAACAGCGCCACGAGCGTCTTGCGGATCGCTTCGGGTCTCGGCGGGCATCCGGGAATGAATGCGTCGATCGTCACGATCTCATGACAGGGGTGGACCCGTTCCAGCAGAAGAGGCAGTTCGGGATCGTCGGGCAGCCGCCCCGATGGGTTTTCAGTGGAAACCGTATCCATATATGCCGTCTCGAAGCATTCGCGCAACGGAATGGTGTTGCGCATGGATGGTATATCGCCCATGATAGCGCACTCGCCTACCGATACGAGCAGGTCGCAATGTGACCTCAGATCGAGAAGTACGGCGACATGCTCCTCGTTCACGCATCCGCCTTCGATGTACCCTACATCGCACCTGTGCTCGAATGACTTGCGGTCGACAAGGGGAGATTTATGGATATCGACGTTCTTCGCGAGGTCGGCCACCCATTCGTCGGTATCCAGCA
>CAZGVZ010000760.1:0-2265 GCA_964529145.1 uncultured Fibrobacteraceae bacterium
ACCGTCACATCTTTAAAGACGCTCAGAGCTGAACACGATGGCCGATCTGCATTCCCGCATCGTTGTGAACGTGTGCATTGCCTGCATAGGGATCATTGCGGTCCTTGCCGCTTGTGCACGGGATGAACAGAAAACCTGGACACAAAGCGAGTACAAACGAGTCTTCGCGCTTCAGAAGCAGAAGGCCGATGCGTTGCGCGCGGCGGAATCGGCGCAGCCGCCTGCGGCAATGAGTTTCGCGGATCTGGAACGATCGGGAGACAATTTCGTCACTCAAGGGAATCTCGTGATGGCCTTTGTGCAGTACAATAAGGCATTGGAGATGCAGCCGGAGAACGTCGATCTCCGATACAAACTGGGTCGCCTCTTCCTGAAGAGGGGCATGTGGGGGGAGGCGTCTGCGGAATTCGACAGGATACTGAAGGATCATCCCGACAACGCGGCGGCCTGTGAAGGCAAGGGGCAGGTCCTGTTTGCGAAGGGAGAGACGGATGAGGCGATCGCACATCTCCAGAGGGCCGTCACGATCGATCCGCAGCGGTGGCGATCGCACCTCATGCTGGGCATGATTTACGACCGTCAGCGTAAGTTCGATGCCGCTCTCCCGGAATATCAAAAGGCCCTTCAGATCAATCCAACCTCACCGGTCATCTTGAACAACCTCGGCATGTCGTATTACCTGTCGGGTGATGCTGAAAAAGCTGCGGGAACCCTCGCAAAAGCCTCCAGGAACGAACCCGTTGGACATATTTCTTACAACAACCTCGGGTTGGCTTTGTGCCGGCTGGGAAGATACGACGAGGCGTTCGAGGCGTTCAAGAGAGGCGGGGACGCGGCAAGCGCCCACAATAACATCGGCTATGTGCATCTGGTCGAAGGACGCTACGAGGCGGCGATTATCTCGTTTGAAAAGGCCATAGACACAAATCCGAAATTCTATGAGAAGGCAATCGAAAACATCGCACAGGCAAGAGCGGCCATGCAGTCTAAAAACCCTTGACGTAAGTCACCATATACGTTCCGACGTGCGCACGTGCGGACGATAAGGAGGTTACGGTGAGTGTGATGCCGGAGTACGAAAAGAAATACAGAAACATAAAAGTAAAGGTTTCGGATGGCTCGATCGTGACGGGACAGATCAACATCATGACCTTCGCCAGGCTGTCCGACTACCTCAAGCAGTCGAACGACAAATTCATCGCGATTACCTCCGGGAAGAACGATGAAAACAGCAACCGGGCAACAATCATCAATAGAGAATATATCCTATGGGCGGAAACCTGGGACTGACTGCTCGCTTGGGGCGTTCACGTACTGACGGCGTCGGTGGAGAGTGGTCGTAATCCCTGCTCGTTGCGCAATCGCCCCCAAACTGCTTTCCTTCACTGAAGGTCCTGATATTCCTTTCCTCAATCTTTCCTGCGCATCCAGAGGCGGTATCGACCGCGGGGGGTTATTGCACCAGGCGCAGTTTTATTTCCTTGGCGATCTTCCTGAAAATGCTTTCCAACTGGCTCGAGCTGGGGGCGACATATGCGTAGTCGGCCCCCGACGATATGGTGCTGAGGAGCGCCGTATCCACGCTGCCGAGTCCGATCGTGTAGATCTTGACGCCCCTGGCCTTCGCCGCCGCGGCGTGATCGATGGCCATCTGGCGGGCTGTCTGGCAGATGTAGCCGTTCCGTCCATTGAATAGGTTTTCTGGGATATCACAATATTCCGGGTTATAGCCGGAGACCGGGTAATCTGCAAAAGAACCCCACTGTGTATTTGCGTAATAAACCCATATTCTGTTGCGTCTATCCCAGGTCCTGCAGGAGGTGCGCGGGGTACCGCTGGTACGCAATCCGTCACCCGTCGGCAGCGGGTCGTAAGGGGGTTTCGTATCCAGGGTTTCATTGTTGGGATACCCCATCCGACTGTAGATGTCACAGCCGCTATAACCACAGGAGCTGTCACAATTACCGGTGACCATGACGACACGGTCGTATGATGTGTTATTTTTCTTAAACGCACTTCGGAAGGCTGTCGGCCGCCCGTCGGTGAAAAAGATCATGAACTGCTGCACGCGGTTCGCAGCAGGAAACCCGCTCTGGTCGGGCAGGGCTCCCGCAGCTTGTGCGAGCGCATCCTCGGCGTTGGTTGCGCCCGTTGCAGCCATTGCATTTATGGCGCTCGAAATGGGGCTGAAGAAGTTTGTGGCAGGCGCCCTCAACGTGACACCGGTGGCAAAAGTGACGAGCCCCACCCGGTCCTCGCCCTGTG
>CAZGVZ010000761.1:0-2247 GCA_964529145.1 uncultured Fibrobacteraceae bacterium
TGATACTGTCAATATAAATGGTTGTCACGGCAATGGCAACCGGGGAATTTCCGTGCAAATGTGCAAATGGGGTCGGACCTGCATAAGCCATTGAAAATAATCAAGATGACCTTATATTATGGCCAAAAAACAGGCTTAAAAGTGCTTTTTAAGGTAAAAAATGGACTGTTTATCATTATTTTTCCTACATGCCAAGAGCGAACAGATATTTTCTACCCGGTTATGTCTACCATATAACTCATCGTTGCCATGATAGAGAGTTTCTGCTTGTATTCGAACTGGAAAAAAGAAGATGAATGCACTGGCTGTTTTAAGCAAAAAAACGCCATGGATTGCAGATTCTCAATTATTGTGCGACATCGAATCACATTCACCTTCTGGTGGCTGACAAAACTATTGTGGATACATCGATTTGAATGCATTTATCGCGGAGTATAAACGAAAGATAACTGCTTTCACCAATATTCGTGATGAAAAATGGACATCCTGTGTTGCTGTGGGCATGTCATATACTTGCGAGACGTTATAATCAAAATAAAATTATGTGTCATATAGGTCCGACCCGATATCCCGCAGCACGCAAGAGGGGCAATGATTGTCAGGCAGGAAGATTTTCTTTTGGAATCTTAAATCGCCAATAGTATAATGTTTGACCTCGTCCCAGATCTAAATAAATGACAGCAATTACCGCGTCAGCAGGTCGCGTCGTTGCTCCATGAGTCAATTAACCAGTGGACGCGTGCTCTGATAGGAGCGGAGGGGTGGCCGTTTCAGGAAATTCCCGTAACGGTTATCGGCTGGTCGACTCATGACGGATCGTTGATCCAGGGTAAACAGCCGAACGAAAACGTCTGGGTGAACAATGACCATAACGCGCCTAAAGCTATGTCAAGCGATGCCATGACCGTACCCATTTCCAGTCCGCCGGCCAATTTGTCGCGGCTTATCAGCAACAGCTGATCCAATCCCGATTATCAGTATCCCGGAGGTCTCCACAATCGTTATGATCAGGTGCTATGGTGCACCGGTTATAATCTTCCTAAATACGAGAGAACCGTGCCGATTCGCAGATTATTCAAACCGCAGCCATGTCCGATGGATATTCTGGTATATACCCCTGAAGAGATCGAATACTGGAACGGAACTGCCAACCATATCGTAACTTAATCTTTACAGAATAGAAAAGTGCTTTTCAGTCCGCGTGTTTTGACCACCAGCCCCTGCCAGTGCCCCCCCCTGGACGACCGGAGTGGCACACGGGTCAACTCTTTTGTGATCGGGGTTTCTGAATCATAGGATTTCATTCCGTCCCCACGAACACGGTCTTCCTGTCAGGCCGCGGCGCTTTTATCACGATGAACCGCAGCGGTTCATCGCTTTCGTTGTACCAGCAGTGGATTACGTCTTTGGGGCTTTCGATCAGCGTATCACGGCTGACCTTCACTTTTTCCTCTCCGATTTCAACGATGCCCGTTCCACTGAGAACATAGAACGCGACATCGACCGGTGTGATATGACGTTTCAGGGATTGCCCGGGCTGCAGGGTGATGACCGTGACCATGGCATTTTCGCGATCGTAGAGGTTCCGGGCATCCACATTATGGGCGTTTTTCATTACCGTCGTTTCCGAAAGTCTTTTGACGATCATGGATCTCCTCCTTGGTTTATCAGTGTAAATACCGGTTCATCCGTGCCGGTCCTCATGCTCCATCATTGCCGATCGCTTCGACCGGGCATGCTTCTTTCGCATTCTCGCATACCTGACGTTCATCCTGACTTGCAGGCTGCCTGAAAACCAACGCCGTGTCACCGGATTCGTTCATCCTGAAGTGACCGGGCGCGGTATCCCGGCATAATTCACACCCTATGCAGGAGCTGTCAACGTAATATTCGCCTTCGACATTTCCGGGCAACCTGTCTTTCCTGTTGGCCATACTGCCTCCTTTTTTGCTTGTTAATAGAATAATAGTAAATGTTCACCAAGTTGGTCAACTATAAAGTGATTTTTTTACAGACTAATAATTACGATATAAGCGTCTGCAAAAGCCGGACCGGAATCACTCCGGGGATTGTCGTGCTGGCAAGGGGAGAATTCAAGAATAGCGGGGGAAAGGCATTTTTCGAACTGAGACACTACGAAGAGTTCCTTTTTTATTCCGTCCATCCGGGGACAGGGGTGAAACAATGGAATGATGCGGACATCGGTGCGAAAATGAGGAAAATCTGTCGGTTTGAAAATGTGGGTAA
>CAZGVZ010000762.1:0-2246 GCA_964529145.1 uncultured Fibrobacteraceae bacterium
TCGGACTCAGGTATTCCCGTACATGCATTCAGATGCAGCTGTCCTTTGTCTTCATCAACAAGATAATTGAAAAAAACATGGCAGTTAAGAAACTGCATCACTCTGAGACATAGAGTCTCCAGGAGCCGTTGGGGTTCCTTTGCCTGCAGAAGTTCTCCTGCGGTACCGGCAAGCAGTTCAAATCTACGGAGGGCACGGTTTTGTTCCTCCAACGCCTGCTTGCGTTCCTCTTCACGCAGACGTCTTTGCATCCATGCATAAAGAACCGGTGCGATACGCGCGGCGATTCCCTCCGTCAGCTCAAGATCCTCGATGGTGTAACCGCCAATCTTGTTAAATTGATTAACCAGACCTATTACCTGACCCTGAAAAAGCACGGGCGTGGATAGATGGTTCGCTGTCGATGATGACGATAGTGAGAATGCCGGACCGTCGGTGAAAAATGACCGTTTCTCTTTAAGGGCGCGGCTCCAAAGTTCGCTCAGCAATTTTTCGGGAACTTCGGGCCGGTTCTTCTCCTGGTGTGGATCGAGTTCCTTGATTTTGGTAGGACAAGTGATGATTCCTGGTTCGGACATATAGCAGAAAAAACCTTGAGAACTTTGTGAACTTTCCAAAAAAGAATCGATGATTTTACCGAAAAGACTCTCTCCTGTTTCTTCCATGAACAGCCTGAGAATCCTGTTCACGAGAACAGTCTGACGGTTCTCCATCTTGAGGTTGATCTCGGCGAGCTTTGTCCCGGTAATATCCAGCGCCATGCCCGTTGATCTAACCACCTGACCGGTCTGGTCGCGATAGTTTTCCCATTTTTCGTAAACGTAACGTATCTGTCCGGTATCTTTGCGAATCACCCGGTGTTCGACCATGTTCCTGCTTCCGGGCTCGATCAGTGAGCGGGAATAAACCGCCTCGACCTCAGCACGGTCTTCGGGATGGACCAACAATGAAAACCCTTTGTAAGTATTGTCGAATTCCTGTGGGGAAATACCGAAAATACGGTACATCTCGTCGGACCAGGTGAATTTCCCCAGCAGAGGGTCGTATTCCCAGCTCCCGAGGTGGGCGATTTCCTGGGCACGCTTCATCCGGTTTTCGCTCTCCTTGAGGGCATCCCTCGCATGGATCGCGTCCTCCATCAGATTTAGTGCCGCATTGCGTGATTGTCGAAGCTCCCGCTGAACGCTTTCCATCGCTTTTTGATGCTCACGGAGTATTTTAAGAGAATCGGCGGAGGCCTCCAGTTCAGTAAGGTCCGCAACGACGATGCAGATAGTGGGTTTGTCATCGGTTTCCAGTTTGGTCGCTGAGAGCTGCACCGGTACGGGAGTCCGATCGGATGCGGTAAAAACGAGGCGCTGCTGGGCGGGGGAGAGCTGGACGGCATCAAGAAGCGTCGAAAGCTCTTGATGATACTCTCCCGCGACGATCCGGCCTATATTTTTCCCGACGATTTCAGAGGAGGTGAATTTGACCAGTTCGCATAACCGCTGATTGCAGAAAAGCACTGTCCCTTCGAGGCTTACCGTCATAGCTCCTTCATACATGGTCTCCACCAGCATACGGTAAATATGCTCAGCCCCGCTCAGTGAAAAGACTTGCGCACCCTGTGCCCCTTCCACTACAATAGCGTCGACCTGTCCCTGTCTGATGGCATCCAGAGATTCCTCAGCCTCGATCAAACGGCGCCGGAGCTCTTCGTTCTCTTTTTTCAATTCTGATACTGAATTCATGTGCGTGACTATTCCTTTTGGCCCTTCTTCAGGTTCAAGATCAGGGCGAAGTTAAACGTGCGATTAAACAAGGGATGTTCATTTTCCACTGCGGATAAAGAGGGTTGTTTTTTCGAGCGCTCCGTATGGTAATCCTTCACGGATCTTTGGCTCCCTTATTTCCAGACGGTCAGGCCACATCGACCCGTGCGTTCGATTTGTGAGTGAGTTTTCAAAAAAGGACAAGCAGAGAATAGAAAATGTGAAGAACTGAATGCCATGCGTTTCGGGAACGGCAGCAATTTTTTCATTCATTTCATCCCTTACCCGGTGCATTGGATCGATTTAATTCTCTATGAGTGCAAATCGAGTCCGAGAAGAACCCTTTCCTTATCGGAGAGATCGCCGATTATCCTGCGGACCGGAAAAGGAAGCCTCCGGACAAGAGTCGGTAACGCGACTATCCGATCACTTTTCGCCAGCTTGGGATTCTTCAATAGATCGATAATTTCAATTTCGTACCGGCCCGAGATG
>CAZGVZ010000763.1:0-2243 GCA_964529145.1 uncultured Fibrobacteraceae bacterium
CTGGTAGCGATAACCGGGCATCCGAGCAGCGACTGCAACTGCTTGATGTCGATGACGATTCCTCTGGAGCATGTTTCGTCCCACATGTTAAGTGCTATCACCGGCCTGATTCCCAACTCCATGAGCTGCATGGTGAGATAGAGATGCCTGTCGAGGTTGGTCGAGTCGACCACGTTGATCACGACATCGGGCTTTTCGTTCACCAGGTAATCGCGTGCGACCCGCTCCTCCTCGGAAAAGGCACACAGGGAATAGGTGCCGGGCAGATCGATGAAGGAGAATTTCTCGCCGCCGATGACCTTATGACCTTCTTTGACTTCGACGGTCACCCCGCCCCAGTTGCCGACCCTTTGCATCGCACCGGTAATTCTGTTGAAAAGGGATGTTTTTCCTGAATTTGGATTTCCCGCGAGAGCTATTCGAAAGGCCACTTCAGTCACTCCGGCTTATTTGGACATATAACTGTTTTGGATTCCATATTAAAGTAGAGCATTCGAATTTGAGTCCAAAAAAAATCACTCTTTTTCGATAAGCACATTGCACGCTTCATCACGGCGCAACGAGAGGTTGTAATTCCTGACCTTTACCTCGATCGGATCGTCCAGCGGAGCCGCTTTCACCACGGTGATCCTCTGGCTGGAGGTGATTCCCATCTCGCCTAGCCTTTTTTTCAGAGTTCCGGTACCGATTATCCGGACGATTTTGCCTGACTCACCGCTGCTCAGCGCATTGAGATCGGAAAACCGCTCTTCCATTGTGCACTGTTCCTTTCGGTCCGATTGATAGTCGCAAGCCGTCGTGCAAACGATCGTTCGTCCCGCTGTGTCGAGCGCCTCGTAAAGATCTCGAGCCAGAGTTTTTTCGTTTCTGACCACTTTGAGAAGGCTGGTCATCGCTTTGCAGACATTGGTATCCATACCGTGCTCCATAAGACACGCCGCTTTTTCCGATTCCTCCATAGGCAATCGAAACACTTCGGTAAAAACATCGCGAAGTATATGGTGCCGTTTATCGACACATTTGGCGGCCTTCTCTCCGCTCTCGGTCAATGTGACATACGAACGGGGTTCGTAGTTGATGTAGCCCTTTTCGGCAAGAGCGCGTAGAGCGACGGTGACCGTCGGACGTTTGACGTTCAGACTCTCGGCAATTTCTTTGGACCGAGCCACTTTATGTCTCCTGACGATATTGAAAATCGCCTCGAGGTAGTCTTCGAGCGTCGATGTGAGCGATGCTGCACTCATTGACCGTGTTCCTTCCTTCGGAGTTAGATTACTCTAATAATATACGCCTTTTCTACCCAATGTGCAAGTGATTTCTTGGCTGTACCGGAGCGTTTTCATCTGCGATAATTCTTCCCCTACGGTATGATCATCGCAAAGACGGGCAATCAGGTTCCGCACGGCCGGGTATTGATAAATGCAATCATGGAAACGGACATCATCACGGTAGCTGCCGCAGGCGGGTTCTGGAAATGATCGTCATTCCGTCGGATCCCCCGGGAAGCTCATAACAGACCGCTCCGCAACAATCGTCCGCGATTTCCAGATCATGTATCCGCCAGTATTTTCCCCTGAAACAGGAAGTGGCGCTTTCATGCATGGGCCCGTTTCCACACATGACCGGCAGCCTTTTCAGAACATCCCCGATACCAGCCCCCGCTGCCTTGAGCAGGGCTTCCTTCCTCGTCCAGATCATGAAGAAAAACCGGTTTTTTTGTTCTTCAGGCAGTCTCTGCAGGAGACCCGTCTCTTCATCGGTAAAAACCAGACCGGCCATATGCAACGGATCGTCGACCGGTTTGACCATTTCCAGATCGATGCCGATCTCGCGATGCAGGCAGCATGCGAAAACGGCCATATCACCGGAGTGCGACAGATTGAAGCTGAGGTCGCCTGCAATGGATGGTTTGCCTTGCGGATTATAGGAAAAACGTATCTTTGCCGGCTCTTCCGACGTATAGCTCGAGAGCAACTGCCGCAGCAGGGTTCTGGCAACCATGAATCGGTTGCGGTCCTTATCGAACACGAACCTCCGGCTCCTTTCGATTTCATCGCCTGAAAGAGTTTCCCGCGCTTCGGAGAGTGCGGTGTTGTCGGTCAGAGAAAAATGCCATACATGGAGCTGATCGGAAGTGAGCGGTATGGGATCTTTTTCGACGAACATCGTTTTCATCCATTTGTCCGTAAAGCAGGAAATTCAAGAGTGCGGAAAGTACAGGTGCCGTGCTGATTCAAGGTCAT
>CAZGVZ010000764.1:0-2235 GCA_964529145.1 uncultured Fibrobacteraceae bacterium
TAGCAATTTGTTTCGGAAGTAGAGGTGTTAGAAAGGATTAGAGTTGTTATACAGGGACAACTTTTTGATTAAGAGCATCAATTTTTTATATATTCACCTGAAATATTCAAGAAGTGTATATATGATCGTCCGCAAACCCACCCCCGAAGAAATCAAAACGGCCCAATCCTGGGGCACATGGAGTAAGGAACCATCTGAGTTTCCCTGGTCGTACGACTGTAAAGAAACCTGTTACATTATCGAAGGAGAAGCTGTGGTTACAGGGAGAGATGGAAAAACAGTCAGCTTTGGGCCGGGTGACTGGGTAGAATTCGAGGAAGGGCTTGAATGTACCTGGAAAATAAGCAAAACCATCCGCAAAAGATATTTGATGGAATAACCTTCCGGCTCCATTCCTGTTTTTCTGCTAAATGATGCAAAATGCTTCCGGATGTTCGTGAAATCTGAATTCGGCCTTTTTCAGAATACCCTTTAAAATCATCCCGTCATCCAGCGTGTCATAATCGACTTCTTCGTAATGCCAGTTTACAATGAGATTTTTGATACCGGCATTGTTATCCAGTTCTTTCAGGAGTTGATAAAGCAGCACGGAGCATCCGGTATCAACATATTCGAGATTGATATCAATGGTTACATCTTCGAGTTTCAAAGCCTTTACCCAATCCATCAGGGGCTGGTAGAATTCATTTACGTACAGGCGTAATGACCGTCCCTCAATTGCAAGCTTTCCGTCTGATTCAAATTTTATGGCAGGAGTAGACTCTGTTGCTTCAATGCTGATAGATTCCATGTCAAATAAAGTATGTGGGATTAATTTTGTTTCCTATACGGATAACGATTCGAAACCAACTAATTTATTTGATGGATTTGGTTCCGCTTTATATGAGAGTGGTTATTTCTTCCATAAAAAACTATTTGACTTTCTGCTTCAATTTATACCTGCCTTATGGAAGAATTTATTCCCTGCTCTTTATGGGTTCATCTGCATACAAGTTCAACAGCAGTTTTCTTAAGTACGGGTGCCTTGGCTTCTACAGTAATCCTTCCGGTTTTACCTTGCTCTGCCTGGACAATAACCAGAACCAGTCCGCTGAAAGCTTTGCGTGTATGAGAAGGAAAGGGTGTCATGTCGGTAGGATCGCCGTTATCGGTGGCCACAATTTTACCCGGGCCGTCAATGGAAAAATTAACCGGGTTGTCCGACCGGGGAACAGTCAGTCCTTTTTTATCGGTTATCCTGACAGTAATAAATACCAGATCCTTTCCGTCGGCCTGAATTACATTCCGGTCGGCTGTGGCATGCAGACGGGCCGCTACGCCGGTGGTTTTTACCACATCCTCAGCCCATTTCACGTCGTTTTTATAAGCCACCGCTTTTAATTCGCCAGGTACGTAAATGACATCATCCCAGCGCAGGCGGTATTCATGCCGGCCTTAAGAAGCGCCAGTCTTTGTTAATCGAAATGCGTTCGCGCGTAAAGCGGGTGATTTCGGTCGTTACGTTTTGAAAAGGATCCAGTGTTCCGGCAAATAAGGAAAAACCTCCGGTAAAAAGCAGTGCGATTCCTGTGTAATATGTGAAATTGCCAGGTTTCCTCAGAATAAGTATCATGGCATTGTATTGATTAACTGGCAGACAAATCACAAAAGTCAGTGGCTGTATCGCTATTACAAGATCTTTTAAAATACAATCATGCTGTCTTTGAACTGATCTTTTCGGATATCCACATTTTGATAATGGATTGCCGGGTAATGCCAAGCCGCATGGCTTCTTTATCCAGCTTTATTTAAAAATCCGCTGTGCAAAGTCGTGAAGCGACTTTCTCCAAACCTGCCACTCGTGGTCACCGGGGAAAGAATTGAATTGCACATTGAGGCCGTTCTCCCGAAAAGTCTGAACGGCTTTTTTCGTATGTTCAAAGCGCGGATCCTGCTCGCCAACCGAAATGTATAAAGCTTTCAATGAGGTGTTAAAGGATGAGGAGTTGGTCAGAATTCCCGGAATGGCTACTTCTGCATCAAATTGCTTCCCCTGCGGATTGGCGATGCCTCCGAAAATGCCACTGCTGAATATGCCCACATGACTGAAAACATTTGTATTCCTGAGGCCTGTATAAAACGACTGTCCGCCTCCCATTGACAGTCCCGCAAGCGCCCTGTTTTCAACATTTGCGATAACCCTGTAGTTTTTTTCAATAAAGGGAACAATATTGTCCATCATCTCTTCCTTGAAAA
>CAZGVZ010000765.1:0-2232 GCA_964529145.1 uncultured Fibrobacteraceae bacterium
GGAAACCTGGTCTCCAAAAAGGATTTCTACAAACGGTTTTCCGAGGACAACCGGGAACTCATGGAACAGAATCTGAGGGCGAACCTGTCGCTTTCACGTCAGTTCGACCGGATCAACGGGAGCGCTAACCTGACCGTACGACGCGACCACAACCTGAGCACAGACATCATCTCCGACGATCTTCCGAGCTTTACTTTCAGCCTGCCCAACCGTCCTTTGATACCGCACGAATCCGAAAACGGCGATGACAGCCTGAAATGGTTCAACAGAATCTACTGGAGTTACGGCACGAACGGTGTCGTGCGTCATCTCAATTCGGGAAGCGATTCGATAAAGGAATCCTTTCATCCGGGGATCACCCAGTCGATTACCCTTTCCGCTCCGCAAAAGATCTACAAAACCATAAGCGTAAACCCAAACTTTTCCGCGAGAGCATCTTCCTTCTACGGATTTATGGATGAAGAGGTGAAAAGATACGACACCACCTACGATACCATTTCCCGCCAAAAGGGGATCGACCCTCCGGCCGGATATACCCTCGCAGGGTACGATACGCTCAGTCTCGACCAGTACGGGGAGCCCGACAGCATGCGCGTACGCTGGTACAGGATGATAAGTACGCCGGTCCGCGATACCTTCCCGGACGATGTCGGCCATGTCGCGTCGTGGAACGCGGGCATAGGCATGTCGGCGATTCTGTACGGTCATTTTCCCGTGAAACTGTTCAATTTCGTCGGCCTCCGCCATGTCCTCACTCCATCCCTCGACTACACCTTCACCCCAAAGCATGAACTCGACAAGGAGTTCTTCAATATCGGTATACCTTATGAGCGGGATCATGAGCGCAGCCAGAGGGTTTCCTTCTCTCTGAACAACCAGTTCGACGGAAAGATCGTCACGAAAAGTAAGGAAGGAGAAAAGCCGCTGGAAAAGACCTTTCCGATACTATCGCTCTCCATGTCGAGCGGGTACGACTTCGAAGCGAAGAGCAGGAAATGGAGTAACCTGTCCATGAGCGCGAATACCGGTTTTAAAAATTTCCGATTCAATTCGAGCGCGAACTTCTGGCTTTATGACCGCAACGACCGGCTCAGCGCCCCGCTTCTGAACAACTTCAATTTCAACCTCAGCATCGGGACTCTGGGCGCCAAGGGCACGTTCTGGGGAGGGGACCTGCTGGTGCTGGATTCACTCCAGCCCGAAGATCAGGTGAAATACGCGAACGCGCACAATAACGGCTGGAGTGTTTCACTCACCCCGAACTACAGTTTCTCCATAAGCCGTTCCTCTCCGACGGAGGTCTTTACCCCTTCGAAACAGTACAGCCTCAGCAGTTCCGCCTCACTCAACATCACCCGCAACTGGTCCGTTCAATGGAGCAGCACGTACAATTTCGAGGAGAACCAGTGGGTCCAGAACAGCATACGGCTCGCATGCGATCTCGAATGCTGGGACATGCGCTTTCAGTGGCGGCCCGAGCGGCTCAACCCCGGATACTATTTCATCATAAACATAAAGAAAATCCCGGAAATCAAGTGGGAGCAGCGCAGGGGATAGCGCGGCTCACGGCGCGCTCACACACGGCATGACTCGCAGAGAACGGGTTCCGCGGGGGCGACGTCAAGTACGGTTCCCTCTCTCTCCCGCCCTTTCAGGCATACCTTCACGTTCACCGATCGCTCACCGCGCGCTCTCGAATACCTGGCCGTGATCGCGGCCGCGGTACGAATATCCGCTTCCGAGTACAGTCCGCGGCCGATGCCCATCGGGCCGGGTATATCGGCAAGATCGAAGATCAGGTCGCCGGCGGACGAAAGCTTTCCGAAGATGTCGTTCTCGCGGTCGTCCCTGGCCACCACCAGCCTGCAACGATCTGTAAGGATAAAATGGCGGCCATAGGCGATCAGCTTCAGATCCTCGAGGTCAAGGTCGGGAAACCTGTTCATGAGCGCACGATACCTGCGGGCGGTTCCCACGGTGGTGAGCAGGCAACCGCCCGCAGGAGTATTATGGGCGAGGCCGTGTCTGCGGGCATATTCGAGCTGCGGCTGCCTGCTCCGCCCCGAAAGATCCCAGAGTCGATCCCGGTCCACGATACCTTCCCTCTCCGCAAGGGTGGTACTCAGCAGCCTTGCCGAAAGTGGCCTCAGAAGCCTTCCTTCGAGTCCGGTACGTTTTTCGATGATATGCAGACATTCCAGACGCTGCGATTTGGGTCTTTGCCCGATCACT
>CAZGVZ010000766.1:0-2225 GCA_964529145.1 uncultured Fibrobacteraceae bacterium
CATATACACACCGCTCGACACGTTCTTTAAAACGATCCTATTGTCAATGATATTCGAGGAATCACCCGTTCCAAACAGGCCACCGTCTATGGAAGCGGCGGATGACTCCCGTAACGGGAACGATATCCGGCCATATTGCTCCGTACCGGGCCGATACACCTGCCGTCAAGAGAAAATACCTGCCGCCCGGGACTGCCGGTCTCAAGGACCAGGTTCAGCCCCAACGTTGTAAGGTCAAGCCGACAGCGCCGTATGGATGTCCTGCAGTCGCTGAAAGAAGCCATCTCGATGGTGCTCGTTTCCTGTTCCGGGAAAATCCGCTGGGCGAAATTGTAAAGGCTGCGATTCCAGACTGTGCTGTTATGGCCCTCCCCCTGTTCGAGCTGGTACATGTGGGTAACATCGTTATTGTCAAGATAGTCATGCCAGTTTCTGCTGTTTGAAATCAGGTTGTCGTTCGTACCGCAGGAGATGAATATGAACTTCACGTCTTCCTTGACCGCTTCCACATCTTTGATGACCTGGTTCGGTTGTTTGGTGTTCGGCGCGGCGGAGAACGGCCCGATATAGGCGAACTTGTCGATGTTCGCGAATCCGAAATTGAAGGTCTGGCCTCCGCCCATCGAAAGCCCCGCGATAGCGCGCATGGCACGGTCGGTCGAGGCGGGATATGTCTTTTCGATATAGGGAATTAGATCGTTGATTAGCACATCCCCGAATTTTTCAAACCTCGCGAAATCATCCCCGCCGAACGCCCCTCCACTGGGCATGACGACGATCATCGGTTTCGCCTTATCCTCGGAATACAGGAAATCCATCACGTTGTCCGCATTGCCTTCAGCCTGCCCCGAGGCGGAAGAGGTCCAAGCCGATTCGTTCCCGCCGATGCCGTGGAGCAGGTAGAGGACGGGGTATCGCACTTCAGAATCGGCGGAATACCCCGGAGGGGTATAGATTTTCATAGGCTTCTGACCGTAATCACGGGTGGGATAGTTGAGCACACCGCTCAATGTTCCATGGGGGATGTTGTTTTTCCTGCTTGAAAAACCCTGAGGTGGTATAGGTAATCCGGCCGGATCCGTTGAATACAACAGTGTGGGCAGCATAATCAAAACCGCGGTTACCATCTTGTAGAACATGGATTTCTCCTTTCTTTCCTCTGAAAGATCGAACGTATGGAACCTAAATTGCATTTGTCTGGATATTCCACTATACGACTACTCGCCGAGGAACGTGGTGATAGTTTTGCCTCCGAGCTCAGCTGTGAATTTTCCGCCGCTTACCTGGACTGCGCTCTTGGAAGCCCAGTTTTCGCCGCTCGATGTCACGACCGGAGAGAACGAGTCCGGCGCAGTCCCGCCGCTAATGGTGATCGGCACGGAAGCCGCCGTGGCGCTCTTGTTGATGGCGACGATGACGACCTTGCCGCCGTTTCCTTTGAAGGCGGTAAGCAGGACATCTTCGGGAACAGGCCCGGTAATCTCCACCCGCAGCATACCCGGTCGTACGTACTTGGTGTAATTGCCGAATGTGTAGTGGCGCTTGGTGTCCTGCCCGTTTAGCAGTAAACCCTCGTTGGTGCCGCTTCCTCCGTTGTACCACCAGTATAGCCAGGCATTCGCTTCTCCTACAGTAAGCGCATCATGAATCCATCCGGCAACCGCAAGGCCGTTTTCAATGCCGGTGTCCGGCGTTCCCTCCGGCCACCACTTCACTCCCGACATTTCGGTTTGCCATACGGGCTTTCTCTCGTTTTCAGGAATATAATCCGGCCACGGTTCGG
Organism: uncultured Fibrobacteraceae bacterium; assembly: GCA_964529145.1. Taxonomy (GTDB): domain Bacteria; phylum Fibrobacterota; class Chitinivibrionia; order Chitinivibrionales; family Chitinispirillaceae; genus JAFGNB01. The sequence continues at coordinate 1,784 of CAZGVZ010000766.1, forward strand.
CTCGTTGCGTGTCGTACTGGTGTACCCCAAGAATATCCAGGGAAGCCCATGCCTCTTTATCCTGGTAGAGATACTTGCCGTAGCTGTACCCCTTCCCCGGCGGACATTTGGCCTCGCTTGGCGGAAAACCGCATTTCATCGGGTCCGAACTTGGCTTGCCCCCCGGTACCGAACAGCAGCCTGATGTATCTGACCATGTATGGATCCATTCCGATGCTTCAGGGGACATCACCTTGCACCCCGCTGCCTTGAGCTTCGGCCCCGCCACCTTGATAAAAGCAACCATCTCCTCGGCTGTATAGAGCGTCGTAGGGTAATCCCCGTTGCACGGCTCGCTCATGCCGCATGAAGCGAAATCGGGCTCATTTCCGATGGACATCGCATAAAGGTCGGCATTGGAGAAGATAAGAACTGGCCGTATGCTGGTGCGGTGTGACAGGCG
>CAZGVZ010000767.1:0-2224 GCA_964529145.1 uncultured Fibrobacteraceae bacterium
TTGATTATTAGAAATAAAGCAAACAAAATCGGAAAAGCACCGAGGAAAAGAAAAGCGGCCTTTTCGACCTCTCGCGCCTGACCGTCCACAACAGTCTGAGTTTCGGCGCGATGAGCGGCTCGGGCGCATCCGGTCTGAAGAGCCAGAGTCTCTATTCGACCATGATGCAGTATCGGTTCAATGCTCCGGTTACGCTCAACCTCAATTTCGGTCTTCCGATCCATTCCACTTTTTCACCCTCACGGAACCTTTCAGCGGGCAACCTGCAATCCCTCGACTACTTCAAGAGCATGCCCATCGAGATGTCGCTCTACTGGCAGCCTTCGAAGAACACTCTTTTCCAGCTGAGCGTTCAGAAGTCGTCGTGGGACAACGGATACTACTCCGGGTATTTCAACGACATGTATCCCTGGAGCCCTGTTTACCGTTCCGAACGTTGAAGCAGAGAGAAGAGAACACTTCGGTCCTGCACAGAAAGTGGGCGCCGCGGCGAAAAGATCCTTCAGTCAACTTCGGGGTGACGGCTCTCTCCTGTCAGGAAAGCCTGTTTTGAGAGCCTACGCGGGGCTTTAGAGGCGGCCCGAAAGCCGAGGCGGGGTTCAGGGTTTTTCGACTTCGATCGTGGGAGTATTTTTGTCCTCGAGATTCAGCCCTACTTTCTGCCACAGCTCTGCGGTTTTTATGACTCTGCCCCTGCGCGGTTTGAAAGTGGCCATGACTGCATGAATTTCCCGGTCGACATCCTTTTTGACCAGACCGAAATTCTTTTTGAAATAGTCGTACAGCTCATAACGGGTACGCCATCGAAATGCTTCCGACCGCTTTTCGCTGTGGATGTCCATCGAGTCTGCCCTCCGAAGTCGCAGTATAGGTCGCCCAAGCCTTGGACCTGGAAAAGGACTACCGGCTCGAAACGACCAACGTCCGGCAACTTACCTTTCCGCAGACCTCTTCCGCCTGCCTGGGACCGGTTACGATTCCGAACAGCGTGGAGCCCGATCCGGACAGGGCCGCGGCCGAACAACCGGCCTCCAGCAATTCCCGCCTGATCACGGAAAGCCGCGGATATCGCCTGAAGACGGAGTGCTCGAAATCGTTATGTATCAATGATACGACTCCCTGGGGGTCGTTGGCAAGACAATAATTCCTCATCCGTTCGGTACAGGAACGGCGTTTGCCGACCTCGGCGTAATCGAGATCGCCGTATGCTTCGGATGTCGATACGCCGAATCCGGGCAGCGCAAGCACGAAGGTGAATCCGATACCGGTCTTAAGCGGAACGCAGACGCCCCTCGTTTCAGTGTCGAAGGCGGTATTTCCTGAGGAGAAGTAGAACGGAACGTCCATCCCGAGATTTCTCCCGAGTTCCATGAGCCGGTGAACGGAAAGCCCCAGATCCCAGAATTCGTTGAGCATCTGCAGCACGGTGGCGGCGTTCGCGCTCCCCCCCGCCAGTCCCCCCATCACCGGGATCCTTTTTCGGAGCGTCATCCGGACCGCCTTGTCTATACCGCATTCGCGCTGCACGAGCTCTGCCGCCCTGATGCAGAGATTGCGCTGGTCGCAGGGAACCTGCGGATCGTCGCACTCAAGCGAGAGCCGGTCCGAATCCTCCATGCAAAGAGTGTCGTGAAGGTCGATCCGGTGCTTGATCGTCGCCAGCTCATGATATCCCTTCAGGGGGCCTTCCCCGATTCTGCCCATGATGTCGAGCGCCAGGGTGAGGCGTGTGTACGAATGTCTTTCCAATCTATCCTCTCTTCCGGTTTTCCGGTGAGGAGAATATAGCATTTTTTCCGGTTCGTGGAGCGGCCTGCGGGAAAAACGTGTTGGCTTTATATTCCTTGATCCAGCGATGCAGTATTCCCTGAGGAATACCCAGATCGAGTCGCCGTATCGAAATGGTCACCAGATCGATACATCCTTCACACCTCCAAAAACCGGATTCCGGATGAAAAATCGTCTGGCTTTCGTGGGGCGTCGTCAGCAACAAACATTTGTATACCTATTTTTGAACCTCCGTCCCTAAATTTGATATGGTGAGTAAGGCCCGGATAATCGATTCTGGTTTTTCATAGTATGATGATAATATAATATTTGACACCGTCCCCTTTGTTTACTGCCTCTCACCATCTATCCCGAAAAATGATATATTTTAACCATGACCGTTGACGACCTTACCAATCCCCATGACAAACTGTTCAGGGAGGCATTCTCACGCAGG
>CAZGVZ010000768.1:0-2222 GCA_964529145.1 uncultured Fibrobacteraceae bacterium
GATCGTAGTCGCTTCCGGCGTATCACCGGATCGATATGCCCTTCGCGCCTACAAATCCGTTCTGATCGCTGCCGCTGCGCATCTCATCGTATATTGATCAGTCGTCCGATTAAGGTTATATATAAAAAATAGTTGATCGTGTATCCGGTATCAAAATACTTGAGACCGGATTCACCACTACCGGGTTTCAGCGGGGCGAGAAGCGATCCAGACGGCGTACCGGTTCCTCTCGAAAACGATGTGCCAGGGCATAATCCGTTCTCAGGGAATCGGGGTCGCGACGGTAATATACATATCCGTGTCTTTTTTCTATTGTCGTCAGTCCGAATTCGGGGGAACCGTATTTCTTATCCTGCTGCGTTCTCGCTACGAAGAAAACGGGTTTGTCGATCGGTCCCTTGAGCAACCAGGACCGCTGATAGCTGGAGGGGTGGTCGTCCCTTCTCTTTTTTCCGTAGAACAGGTCGCCGTAGCTTTTGAAAAGCGCCCTGACGTATTCGTTTTCTCCTGAATGGAGCTTGTAGAAGGAGACGGGGTCGGCCTGGGTGTACTGCTCGATTTTCGGATTGATGACGATGAGGGTCAATTGCAGGCACATTGCGCTTGCGACAAAGAGGGCGGCGAGCCCGTGTGCGATCCGTTGCCGGGCGATGAGAATGAATGCGGCTCCCGAGATGGTCAGAAATGCGGCACCTATGAGGCTCTCGAAGCCGCTCCAACTGACCGGTTTCTCAAGGCAGGCGACCGCGAAACGGTCACGGATGAACGGGAACAGGAACTCCTTGTGCATCATGACGAAAGGGAACACCGTAATCGCGGTACCGACCAGCACTGTGAACACGATGAAGGAAAGCAGCAGCCCACGTCCCCATCGTACCTCCCCTGAGATCAGTTTTCTCATGTGCAGCGCCGCGAGATAGGTAATGGGATACCAGCAGAGCGATGCGTAGAGTACGGTTTTCGTTTTGACTATCGAGAACAGCAGCAGGACTACCCAGAAAAGGACCGTTACGAACCGGTTATAGACCCTCTGGGAATCGCGGTACCCAGTATTCTTCCGGAACGAGCGCAGGGCGAAAAACGATGCGGGAAAACAACCGAACAGCAGCACGATGAAATGAAAGTAGAACGGCCTGCCGTGACCCGCATCTCCGGTGCGGAAGAGCCGTATCTGGTACCTGATGAATTCGGTCATGAACCAGGGTCCGTGGAGTGCGGTTTCCAGGCCGTAGAAGAGGGCGGAAACGAAGGCCGTCGCTCCGGCGAATAGAACCATTTCACGAAGCGAGAGCAATGGCTTGAAACGGGAGAATGCCCAGAAAACCGCGACAGTGAGTACAATGACCAGAAGCGCGACCGGTCCCTTGGTGAGGGTCGCGAGTCCGATGAAGAGCCCGGCGATAAGAGAGTGACGGGTCCTACGGGCGCGATTCTCTTCGAGCGCGAGTGAGGAGAGAAATGTGAGCCCGAGAAAAATGAAGAGGTTGAAAACAGGGTCGATAATGCCTGACTTGAAAAAAAGGTGGGGGAGAAAGGAACCCGCGAACGCAAAGGCCCAGAGCAGTCCGAACACGGCATCGAATCTTCTCCTTCCGATGGTGTAGACCACGCAGAGCGTCACGATTCCGGTTAGCGCGTTGACGAATCGTGCCGCGAACTCGTTAACCCCGAAAAATTTCATGGATATCGCCTGCAGCCAGAAGAAAAGCGGCGGTTTTTCCCAGAATGGCTCATAGTTGATTGTAACACGCATGAAATTGCCGGTTTCGAGCATCTCGCGGGAAGCTTCCGCGAAATTGAGCTCGTCCCAATCGTAAAGATGCGCCGATCCCAGAAATGGAATGAAGAGCACCGCTCCTACAATGATCAGCAGCAGGTAATGCGTGGACGGGCGGGAGAAAAAATCCGTTGAAGTTTTTGCGGTATCACCCGGACCGGCATCCTTGCCGGCGATTGTGATCATGGATACTCCTCTTTTTGATGCATTGAAGGGCCCGAAACCATGCTCCGGAGTTCGTTTGCGGAGAAATATAAGATATGCGGAGAGCATGGTAAAAAGTTCGGTTGTGTGGAGGCACAGGGCCGGTACACGCCCTACGGGCTTGAAACAGCAACATCGAATCTGCAGAGGTCATCTGCCGATGCTATCGGCGCGTGGCATAGCCTTTTATGTGGTAATGGTGCAGGAGCACCTGATTTTTAATCGGGTGGGGCGCCACCCG
>CAZGVZ010000769.1:0-2220 GCA_964529145.1 uncultured Fibrobacteraceae bacterium
TGAAGGTGTACGAGATCCCCGAGGGGAACAAAACCTCCAAGGGTCGGGCCATCCGTATCATAGTTGTGGAAATGGACTTCTCCGTCGCTGATCGCGATTTCGTCGATTCTGAAAGGGATAGTGCGGCGTACCAGGAGGATCCAGTCCACACCCTCACCGGCCTGACGCCCCGGTTTGTCCTTCGAATCGATGAAATCGATCCTCGGATTGTCAATACGGACCGATGCCACCAACGTACGCTCGAAAAGACGTTTCCAGGAAACCCAGACGTCGATCGTATCAACGGCCAAAAAGGACACCGGCGCCTTCGCTGTGTCCCCCGAACCACGTTTCTTTTCAAAGACAAACCCATACGCTCTGCATTTTCCGGCAATGAGATGCACATTTATTGCATCGACATGTCCGGAATAGCCTTCTGTCTCTTTCAAGATGCCATTGACCAGCCATTTGAGAACCGGTCCCGTCAGTACCGTCAAAACCGCAAGGAGCATTATGAGCGCCGCGATCGCGAGCAGTACTTTTTCACCCCGCCGCGTATTCCTGAGGAATGACCGGAACCTGTTCACCGGAAACGGAACCCGGATCCGCATGGGAGCCCTGTATGTACCCGAATTTCCCGGCGGTAAATTCGGAGACGGGGTGACGGGCCGCTCCGTCCCGAAAGGATGCGGAGCGCTCCCGGTTTTCTCATGAAATCATGACGCCGATAAGATCCTCGGGACTCGGAACCCGTTTTCTGTCCCTCAGGATTTCAATGGGATGCTCCCCTTCGGTTTCAAGCCTGTAATCGATGCCTTTCCTTTTGATCGTGTCGATGATCACCTCCTGGCTCGGCGCCATGCCGTCATTGAGCTTTTTCTGATATTCGAGAAACCGATCGCGATTCTTCGACTCCTCGGGAGTGACGAATTCCGTGCCGTCGGCCGTGAGTGTGAATTGATCTTCAATGACCTCACGCACGTACTCCTTGCTCGGTTCGAGGATGGTGGGTTCCGGGAAGCTCTTCGGGTACATTTCCGCGGGATCCTGTTTTTCGAATTTCATCATGGTATCCCTTGCCATCTGCAGATGTGTCATCTCCTGCTCGAGCATCTGCTGCCAGATCTTCTTCACACGTTCATCCGATTCCGATTCCATATTGGAATAGTACATGTAACACTCGTTGTATTCATGGCATACCGCCATTTCGAACAAAGAAGCGGTCGGGTCCTCAAGGGAGCCGTAATGTGTCACGTGCTGTTCCTCGATCATCGCGATCTCCTGGTAGAGTCCGCGCCCGATCCGGCTCTCGGAGCGGTTTCCGATATTCATGTAATAATTCATCGTCTGCTGTTCGGCCGCGATGATGGTGCAGACATGCATCAGCGTGAGCGGGTCGGCCTTCTTCCGGTCAGTGAACCTCCGCACGTCGTCAAAAGGATGACGATGCTCCACCACCGTTGGACGGCCCGGCATGACTTCGGTGAGATCCTTCACGATGTCCTCGGCTTTTTTGGGATCACTCTCCAGCATCAGGTTCGCGAACCGGTAGAGGTGATCGAAATCCTCGAGCAACGCGAAATCGAGCGCAGCCTTTACATAAGGATCCGGTTCGTTTTTCGCCATCGAAGCGGTCAGATCCACGGCAAGCTGTTCATAACCGATAGTGACTTCGAGCGCCGTTTCCGAAGCCGGAATCATCCAGTTGATCATTTTCTGCTGCTGCTGCTCGATACGGCGCACAAGAGATAGTTGACGCCTGAGTTCCATGTCCCTTGCCTGCCTGTGGAAATTATGGTAGAAAAGCGCCCCCTCGACCTCTATCCCGTTCATCAGGATACCGCGCGCACGGGTATAAGGATGGACCGTTTTGGGGTCGTAAGGCCGCGTCTCCAGTTCGGACCACGTTTTCACCTGCTTTTCAATAGGAATTCCCTTTTCCTTGAACGGATTCAGACTCATTGAAACCTCCTTTGAGCGTGTACTGTTTAAGAAATTTCCGGATATTAAGCAATTACCGTTCCCCGTGAACCAACACCCGAAAACCGTCCCTTGCGACATCTTCCCCCATGCTGTCCGGCATCCTTTCACGAACCGAGAGCCGGACTTCGGGGTTGACCGGAAACCCGTGTGTTCCTGGGTTACCGGATACGGGAATAGGTTCTAAGAATCAACTATCACGGCTTAAAGCCGTGGTCTGGCTTGAGCGGGCCAAGCGGTACAATGGAAACAGTGCGAAGC
>CAZGVZ010000770.1:0-2217 GCA_964529145.1 uncultured Fibrobacteraceae bacterium
ATCTCCTATGTTTTTTAACACCTTAAATCCTTTGGGAATTCCGGATAGACCCAAATTTCCTTGTCCGTTTAGGCGGCGGATACACCAGGTTCTGGGTGGCTGAGGAGGTTAAGGGCGAAGAGGCCGGTGACATGTCGCTGTGGGGTGTCCTGGCGAAGGCGGGGATGGGTGCCGAGCATTTTTTCACCGACCAGTTTTCCGTATACGCCGGGTTCATGGCAACGTGGAACATGTTTGGATCGGATAACGAGGCGGTGGAATCCCCGATGATGACAAGCATTGGAAACCAGATCGCAGAACTCTCTTTCGTCTGGTATCTTCAGTAGCGACGGTTTCAAGATTTCAGGTGTCGTCCGGGTGTAAGATCCGGGCGACACCGAAAGTGTGGCGGAACAGCAATACAAACCGATGGGTTACAATAAATCGCGAGATCAGCGGTTCATGAGTACTGCTGTCAATTATTGAGGGGAAAGGCGGCCGGGACAACGTGTGGCGTTGTTCCGGCAACTGACCTCATCCTTTGATCAGGCACCGAGAGAATTTCAGTGCGGCCGCAGCGTCGAAATCTTCTGGAGTATCACCTGCTTAATCGCATCCTTATTCGCAAGAACACGATCGGTCACTCCGCTTTTATCGAGTGCCATCCAGGCAATCCAGCAGCAGAAGGCGAGCACGATGACTTTCGGCCAGACCGACTTCTTCTCCGCATAGGTGAACCGGGCGGCAGGACTGCGCACCTGGTGAGCGCGGTGCCGAAGGGAACGTTGATGCGTGCCTTCGCGTTGATGGCCCACCCGCTTGCATCGAGAATCGGCCCGAGATTCCGCTTTCGCAGTTTGATATAGGCTAAAATCAGGGAGGGTCCCGATATGAGGAACAGGACCCCCGCGATTGCGCCGGCAATGGCGAAGGGGCCGAGCCGGATGATACCGGCTGTGTATCCCATGATCGTGGCGAGAAAGGTCCCGAGGGCTCCCGCAGCGACCCCGAGTGCCGCGACGGTGCCGATGTCGATCTTCTTCGGCGGCTGGATGGCCGCACTTGGTTTGTCGAGAGTCGCGGTGGTCGCTGCCGTTTTCTCGAGAAGCGATGTCGACTGGGTTTCCGCTGCGGTGGCGCGTTTGGCCACCTGCAATTCGATCATCCGGACAAGATTTTTGTACGGAAGCCAGAACGCCTGGCGCATGCTGATCGGGTTCTCGATGATCTTCGTAACGGTGGCGTCCCAGTCGCGCCCCTCCCGGTCGTAAAAAACGCCGTTACGGCCGATCATGAGGTTCTCGGAATCACCATTGGTAAATGCGGCGACGATGGTCATCTTTTCGGCGCCCCCTCTTCTGCGGCAATCGCAATACACAAGATAAATGCCCGCCAGCGCCGCCATCGCACTGTGCTTGCCTGCGTCGTCGATCCGCATGCAGAGCGTACAACTTCGCTGGTCGAGGTAGAGCGTTCCGGCCTGGAACATTGCACCGTCTCTTCCTGCGTAAAAATCCTTGAAGTTGACGAAGTTAATACAGAGACCGTAAAGGTCGCGCTGAAACCGCACCAGCTTCTCGAGATTTACCAGCGAGGCGAATGTGGGCGCCTCCGCCTTGTCTTTTTCGACAAGCGCGAGCAGCCGCAGCCGGTCGTCTTCCGGCAGTATGCTTTCGACGGTAGTCGCCGGTCTGCGCTTCCGCCATGAGAAGAACGGCGCGAACGTTTCCCTGATCTTGTTCCAGTCGGACTCGGAGAGACGCTCCCGTTTTCCCGCCACAGGCCCGACCGCAAGGAGTGCGAAATTGTTCAAACGGTCGCGCCATGCGGGATTACACCGCCCGTCGAGCGGAAGCTGTGCATCCGGGTGCAGGCGCGCAAGGGGAAGCGATATCAGTTTTTCATGGGAGAGGGAAAGCGCGGCATCACTGAACACGGCGTATGTGTCGGGAGATCCATCGAGCGCCGCGGTGGCCCGCTCGTCATATCCGGCGATCTGGCATCGGGCGAAGTAGTCGTCGATCTTCGCCGTTACCGCTTCCACCGCGGTTGCGGCTTCTTCGGTATTCTTCCCGAGCGGCAGTATGGCGGTGTTCCCCTGTGATTCCGCACGCCACGCCTCCACCGCTGCAGCATCCTTTGCATACGCTTCTATCGCATCACTGTCGATGCCGGGTTTGCCGCTCCTGTCCTGTTTCGGACCCTTGGCGGCGAGTATCTCCCTGATGCAGGCACGGG
>CAZGVZ010000771.1:0-2211 GCA_964529145.1 uncultured Fibrobacteraceae bacterium
GGACATTCAACGCTGCCTGCCAGCGGCAATTTCGGAAAACTGAGCCGACTCTATCTCGACGCTCTCGACGAACTGGTGGTGCGGCGGAAATGGTCGGCCGGGGGAGGCCTCCCTGACCGCGCGTTCATCGACCGGACCTTGACAGCGCACTATTCTCCGGAAGCGGCGCGACTGGGGGAGGAAATGGAATGATCACGCCGGATCCGGATAGGCCCGACTCGGATCAGCCCGCCGTCCGCGACGACGATATCGAAGCGATCCGGAAAATGTACAGGGACGATCCTTCCGATTACGGCGCTGCCGTAAGCTGCATCCAGCACTATTCGATCAGAGGCTGGTTCAACGAAGCTATCGAGGTCTGCCGAGACGCCCTGGAACGGTTTCCGGACGACGGTACCCTTCTGCTCGAATACGGCAACGCCGCATTCCGGAAAGGCGATCTCTCCACGGCCGCCGAGTGCTACTCCCGTTTTACGGCAGGGTTTCCGGAGAGGATAGAGGGGTGGAACAACTTCGGAATCGTTCAGACCAAACTGGAGGCGCACGAGGAGGCGCACGAATCGTTCCTCAGGGTGCTCGCGATCGAGCCGGAAAATCCCGGAGCTCTGCTGAATCTCGGGAATTACCATATGACCAGGGGCGCATTCGATGAGGCGCGGACCTGCTTCGAGCGTGCGACAGCGGCGAAGCCCGATTTCGCCGATGCCTGGTACAACCTCGGGAACGCGCTCATAGGTCTGCGACGGTACGGGGAGGCATCGGAATCGTTTGAAAAGGCGCTGCGCTACAGTCGCGACTTTCCTTCAGCGCTCAAGAACCTCGGCTGGGTACGTGAACAGGAGGGGCGTTTCGAGGAAGCGAAGAGGTGTTACGAGGAAGCGGTCGGAACGAGCAGGGCCGACGCGCGACTTCACGTCAATCTGGGAAACGTGAACGTGAAGATGAAACAGTACGACGAGGCGAAGAAATGCTTTCTCAAGGCGATCCGCCTCGCGCCTCATGACATGCACGGGTGGATGGGACTGCGCGGCTACGCTCTTGCGAAAGGCGATATCGGGACGTTCGTCCGGGCGACCCTCGCCGTCATAGGGAGATTGAGCGACGATACGCTGGCGCAGAGTATAGAAATACTCTATGAGCTGAACCAGACCGGGAGAGCCGGCCAGTTGCTCGCCCAGGCGGACAGACTCGGCCGTACGGGCGAGCAGCTCGATCTTCTCCGGATGCTCATTTACCAGCGAAGCGGAAAGCGCGCCGAAGCCGCGGCGATCGCGGCGCGGTTTTCCGGAAGGGACGGTCTATCCGATCAGATGCGGAGATGCCTTGGCAGGTATTATCTTCACACCGAAGATTTCGCGGCCGCCGAGAGGCTGGTCTCGGGTATCGCCCAGCCCGACGAGGCGGCACTCGGAACCATGTGGCGCGCGATGATCGCCATGGGTAAAGGCGCGGAGGCGGGGCGCATGATACGCCGTCATGTCGAGACCCACCCGGAAAGCTTTGACGCCTATTTCCTGCTTGCGGCTGTGGAGGCCGGACGCGACAACGTGAAGCGGGCCGAAACGCTGCTGGTGTATTCGCTGGACCACGGTTTCACCAATCTCGAAGAGATACGCGCGAATCCCGCGCTCAACGTGATTTTCGAATCGATGACGGGAAAGAAACTTCTCGAAGAAGCTTGAACCCGCATCATTCAGGCACGTAACTGAAACATCATGAAGGGAGAACCCCGTATGCGACGCGTCGACCGGGTCACCGAATCAATGTTCGGAATCGAGAACAGTACGGTTGATCCCAACCGGTTCTACTCGATTCTTCTCGATGCGAGAGCCGCATCCGTTTCGGAAAACATGTGCGACATCGCCGAAAAACTCCTGCAGGGGGAGAAGGACAACGCCAAAACGGCTCTGGAACAGCTCTGGCGCCTGAAGAAGAACCTCTTTTCCGGCAAGAACGGGACCATCGACCTGCTCATCACCTATTACCAGGAAAAGATGGACCTTCTGCGCGGAAGGGAGGAGCATCTCCGGAAGGTGAGCGTCGATTCCAGGAATCTGCTCGAAGAGAAGAGGAAGAAGGACGAAGAGGTCGCCATGGTGAAACAGCAGGTGATGGATTGTACCAGGGAGATCGGCGAGCTCACGGAGAAGCTCGAGAAACTAAAGGTCAAGGAGCAGGAACTCACGCTCATCGAACATCAATTGCGCGAGG
>CAZGVZ010000772.1:0-2210 GCA_964529145.1 uncultured Fibrobacteraceae bacterium
CGGTTTCAGGGAATAGCATCAGGTCTTCCTCTCTGAAACTCTCGCCGTCTCCGGAATGTCTGTCGGTATCGCTTGTCGAAGGGTGGCGCGGCGAAATCTGTCATGTGGCCGTTACCGACCGGCACTCCAGGTTCGGTGTCTACAAGATAGTCGACCCCTCGTTTCACAACTGGTTCGGACTGGCTCTGGCGCTCCGGAACCAGCAGATTTCCGATTTTCCCTTGTGCAACAAAAGCTTCAACCTTTCCTATTGCGGTTTCGACCTATGATGAAAGACACGTCATGTTTCACGTCCTGAAAACACGGTTTCAGCAGAGGTACCGTACTGCGCGATACCCGAAGAGTCCTCCTCAGCTCCCGGACCGGTTCAAGGGAGTTCCGGAAATAGACGGCTCGCGGTGCATATCGGGATGTTCGGCCTGTGTGGAATCGTGCCCGGTCGGAGCGATTTCCGCGGCGCCTTCCATGGATCTCGGTAAATGCCTGTTCTGTGGCGCCTGTGCCCGGAACTGCCGGGAGGGCGCGATCGTCTTTTCGGGAAATCATTCCCTGGCGCAGCGCGAGAGGGGAGACCTCGTAGTACCCGGTACGAGCGCTCAGGTGCGTCCTGCGCCGCTCGACAGGGAGAGACTGCGTCTTTTCAAACGATCGTTCCGGCTCAGGCAGGTGAGCGCCGGCGGATGTAACGCATGTGAAGCCGATGTAAACGTCCTCAACACCCTGACGTTCGATCTTTCGCGGTTCGGCATCCAGTTCGTCGCATCCCCCAGGCATGCGGACGGCCTGCTGGTTACCGGGCCGGTGACGAAAAACATGGCTTCAGCCCTTGCAAAGACCTTCGAGGCGACTCCGGGGCCCAAAGTGGTCATTGCCGCGGGAGCTTGCGCCATTTCGGGGGGAATGTTTTCAGGACACCGTGAAGTCCATCACGGTGCGGCCGATATTCTGCCTGTGGATCTTTTCATCCCCGGATGCCCGCCGCATCCGTACACGATCCTCGACGGCCTTCTTCGCCTTCTCGGAAGGATCTGACGAAACATCTTCCGCCTGCTCTTACCTCCAGATCCAGGCAATGAGCGCGATTTGACCTTCGATCGGATTCATGGTAGAATTACCTTTTTAAAAAGTGTCTGGGAGAATCATGTCCGGTATTGCCTCGCCGAATCCTGAGTGGAATCGAGCCCTGACCGCTGCTCATGATCCTGAGCAGTATCGAGGAGCGGCGTTGACTCATTAAAGAGAGGCTGACTGTATCGGAGAGGATGATGAGTCTTGAAATCAGCATTGATGAGTCGGGAGTTTCTCCGGTTCTCCGGGTGAGAGGTTCCGTTTCTCCCTCAGATGCCTATCGATTCTCTGATGTGGTCAGCGGATTGATGAACCGGACAACCGGAACTTTGGGGATCGATGTTACCGGGATCGTTTTCATGGAGAGCCAGGCTTTGGGAATCCTGGTTTCATGCTTCCTGAAATTGAGGGATCAGCACAGGGAACTCGTTCTGATCAACACAAGCCGCGATCCCAATGGATACATGAAGGTACTGCTCGAATCCACGAGACTCGATGAAGTGTTCAGGATAATCGAATCGCCTTCGATCTCGTGAGCCCCTCCATCGGGTTCAACTGGAAGATTGGTGAGAGCAGGTATTGTCTCCCGGGTTGCCTTACCCGGAACCGGATCTTCTCTTTTCCCGCAGTTCCCTCTCCTCCCTGCTGAGTCTGCAGCCGCAATAATCTTGCCGGTAAAGGCCGAGATCCCTGCTCAACGCCACGCTTTTTTTGAATCCGTCCTTTTTCTTGAAATCGAAACGCGCATAAGAGACCTCGCACTCCGCTCCCGCGGCGCTACCCGCTTCATTGAGCATAGAGATGCGCTTGTGCGGTGAAACGCTCATCACGGTCGTGAATTCCGGGAATCCTATCTCCCTGCAGAAACGCGCGGTTCTCCGGAGACGCAGAGCGAAACAGCGCGTGCATCGTTCTCCGCCTTCGGGGGTGGCAAGGGCCGGAGCGACCGCTTCCTCCCAGAGGTCCGGTTCGTAACAATCGGCGGTGAAAGGAATGCCGAAGCGTTCGGCGACTGAGTGCGCCTCTGCGCATCTGAGCCGGTATTCGGGTTCCGGTGAGATGTTGGGGTTACAAAAGAAGCAGTAAAGCGTATGGCTCTGGCCCAGTGTATGTACCACCCATGCTTCGTCCGGGGCGCAGCA
>CAZGVZ010000773.1:0-908 GCA_964529145.1 uncultured Fibrobacteraceae bacterium
GTAAGCGTCATGCCGGGGGATAAAATCCCATGTATTATGGTTTCCTGTCTGTGCTGTATTGCCCTATTTGAACAGGTCGGCATGTGTCCCAGTACGTTCAAAGATGATAATGTCCCCCTCAAGTCGGTAAATCAAAAGCCAATCCGGTGTAATATGGCATTCACGGCGGTCTTTGAAGTTGCCAATGAGGAGATGATCCCTGTGTTTCTGTTCAAGCGGTATTTCGTCAATGAGCCTGCGAAGGATGGACTTAATGCTTTCCGGATCATGGCCGCGCCTGATCATGAGTTTCAAGTCTTTTTCAAAGCGCTTTGTATAGACGGGCGTCCGCATCAGACACCCAACCTATCAAACATATCATCCGCGTCTTTGCACTCCTCAAGCCCCTTGCCTTCCTCGCTGTCCTTGAAAACCTTGAGCGTCGCCTCATTCGGAATCTCAACGGGAAAGGGCAGGCCGCGCCGCAGCTTTACTTGCCGGAAGAAGATGTTGATAGCCTCGGTGGTTGAAATGCCCAAATCGTGCAAGATTTCTTCAACCTCTTTCTTGAGTTCCCGCTCTGTGCGGGCGTTGATCATTGCTGTCCGTGCCATTTTTTTACCTCATTTTATTTTTCCACATTGTGTGACATCTGTTTTACATTGTCAAGCATCTATTCCGGAAAAGTCTGCCACCCGGGATCAGGCCCCCGTGGCGTCATTTTCTGATAGTGACAACCTGCCCGGTACCCGCGTGAGCCTTCTTTTCCCGTACCGCCTTCTTCCCCTGGTCTAAGACGTTCGTCATGGTGGCGCAAGCTTCACGTAACCGCGGCACATTTACTCACCCTATGGCTTTTCAGCGCGAGTCATACCATTGATCAGGGGACAGCGATCCATCCCACAGCGTAGATGATTTGCTTTGCGATC
>CAZGVZ010000773.1:918-1971 GCA_964529145.1 uncultured Fibrobacteraceae bacterium
TATACACATCTGGTTGCCCGTGGTCTGATGCCGCAGCGAATATGGACAGATGAAGAAATCAGCGTGTGTCTGGGCTATTCTGCAAAAGATATGTGGAACAGCTTTGCTCCGACGCTCTCTCAAGAACAAAAAAACAATCTCCGGTAAAGGCAAGAAATGTTCCAGCAGACTTTCAAGAATATTGACGATGTGCTCTGGAAAGAAGCGGGCTGTTCTTCAGAGCTGGACTACACGGAACAGACCTCATGGATGCTCTTCCTGAAATATCTGGACGACCTGGAGCGGGAACGGTCCTTGGAGGCCGGGCTGGTCGGCAGGACCTACGATTTCATTCTGGAGGAACGCTTCCAGTGGTCAAGCTGGGCCGCGCCGAAAAAAGCCGACGGTTCTTTCGACCATGACACCGCCCTCACCGGCGACGACCTGATCGCCTTTGTCGATAATGAGCTGTTTCCCTATCTCAAGGGATTCAAGCAGCGTGCCACCAGCCCCGATACCATCGAATACAAGATCGGCGAGATCTTCGGCGAGATCAAAAGCAAGTTCCAGAGCGGCTACAGCCTGCGCGATGCCCTGGAATATGTGGATAAACTCCGCTTTCGTTCCCAGAAGGAAAAGCACGAACTCTCCCACCTCTACGAGGCAAAGATCAGGAACATGGGCAACGCGGGGCGCAACGGAGGCGAGTACTACACCCCCCGTCCGCTCATCCGCGCCATGATCCGGGTGACGAAGCCAACAATCGGGGAACGGATATACGACGGCGCCTGCGGTTCGGCGGGATTTCTCTGCGAGTCCCACGACTACCTGCGCAAAGGAAATCTGACCACCACCGAGCTCGAAGTGCTCCAGACAAAGACCTTCTACGGCAAGGAGAAAAAGAGCCTCGCCTACGTCATCGCCATCATGAACATGATCCTCCACGGCATCGACGCCCCCAACATCGTCCATACCAATACCCTGGCGGAAAATATCATGGATATCCAGGAGAAGGACCGCTTCGATGTCATCCTCGCCAATCCCCCCTTCGGCGGAAAGGAACGCAGGGAGATA
>CAZGVZ010000773.1:1996-2207 GCA_964529145.1 uncultured Fibrobacteraceae bacterium
GACGGGGGAAACGGCCTTTCTCTTTCTCCAGCACTTCATCAGGATGCTCAGGGCCGGTGGACGTGCCGCTATCGTGATCAAGAACACCTTCCTGTCCAACTCGGACAATGCCTCAAAGGCCCTGCGGAGGGAACTGCTTGAAAGCTGCACCCTCCACACCATTCTCGACTGTCCCGGCGGGACCTTCCTCGGCGCGGGCGTGAAGACCGTT
>CAZGVZ010000774.1:0-2203 GCA_964529145.1 uncultured Fibrobacteraceae bacterium
TTGCACAAAATGTAAAAGATATTGGTGTTAAAGAAAGTGCATCAATTCAGAGTATCAGGTCCGGAATTTTTCCCTGTTCTGCTCTCTGATCTGTAAGGAACTGCGGAACCGCAGGAAAAACCAGGCCAAAATCGCGATTCCAGACAGGAAACTCAAATGGGATTTTATTCAGAACTGTTTCATCCATATGTTTTCCTGTCTGAGCTATCCGGCCTACTGGGGAATGTTTTTCAGAAACATCGCCTGGTTTTTCGCTGTGCACAACTTCCACCGTATCGCCGGTTTTTTCTTCAGAAAGGCGATCAGGGAGCATCATAGACTGGACATGAGGTATGAGGAGGCATGTTCGATACGTGACTACGGGCAGTTCCTCGAGGAGTGCCGGAATCGTCCCGGAGAAGGCAGGGACTGTTACAGGGAAGCGTATGAACTGTTCGAGTGGTGCGGGGCCGGGCTCGAGACATCCAGGCTTTCCGCTTACGTGAACCGGGTAAAAAAGGAAGGGCCACCGGTTCCGGCCTTTCGTGACGACGAGGCATACGGCACGAGGATCGAGGATTCCTCATCGGGTGTCAATCTGCTGCGTTTCGAAACGCTTCTGGATGTAAGCAAGACCATCACCGAGACCGACGAGCCGTCGATCCTGCTCAAACAGATCCTGTCTGCGATGATTGTGGCAACCGGCGCGCAGTATGGCTGTCTGTTCATCAACCGGAACGTGTACAGCGGCTATGAACCGTTCGGCATGTCTTTCGAGGGAAAGGAAGTTCCGGTAGCGGAGGTCCCCGTGTTCAGGGACCTCATCAATAAGGTCGACGAAATACATACCCTTCAGTGCACAGGTGAAACGGAACTCGGAGGAGAGACCGAGACCGATTCCGCCTTCATCCGCTCCGACCTGTGCATACCGCTCAACTGGCGCGAAAAATATCTGGGATATGTTTATCTCGTCAATGATCGCGTTCAGGGCCTTTTCGGCGAAGGCGCACAGAAGGCCGCGCTAATTCTTGCCTCCCATGCAGGTATTCTGCTGGAAAACGCTCAACTGATGAGTAAACAGAAAAAGTTCAACGAAGAACTGCAGGCTCAGGTCCGGTCGCAGACCAACGACATACTCACCAAAAACCAGCAGCTCGAAACGGCGAACCTCAAACTGATCGAGTCCGAGCGCATGAAAGGAATCCTGAGCGATACGGTCGTGCACGATATAAAGAATTACGCTGCGGGAATCACAGGGAATCTGACAGTCCTACAGCGTCGTTTCGAGCAGGACGCGAAAGCCCAGCGTATTCTCGACGTGGTGTCCGAAACATGCTCGGATATCGCGAGCCTCGCCTCGAATCTTCTCGATATCGCGAAGATGGACGAAGGAAAAATGGTCGTCAGGGAGGAGCCGCTGGGGTATCCTTTCTTCGAAGCGATGGCCGAGAAGTTCGGGAAAGGCGCTCTGTTCGATGAAAAGGGAATCGCTCCGAAGATCTTTCCCCCGGATGAAGATTTCAGGATTTCGGCGGATGTGTACCTCATGGAGCGCCTCGTTCAGAACCTGTACAACAACGCCGCGAAATACGCTCCGAAAGGGAGTAGCGTGGAACTCCGTTTTCAGACCGGTGAGAAGGAGGTGGTCATCAGCTTTTTCAGTTCCGGAACCCCTATTCCGGACGATGAGAAACAGATCCTGTTCGAGAAATACGCCCGTCTTCAGAACCGGTATTCCCACTACTCCAAGGGTTTGGGTCTGTTCTTCTGCCGGATGGTCATGCAGGCCCACGGAGGCAGGATCTGGCTCGACACCGACATTTCGGGCAACTATTTCAAGCTCTGTTTTCCCCGCAAAGACCCGGTAGCCAGATTGAGCGCCGCATCCTGAAGGCCTCCTTAGCTGTGAGTGCCAAGGTAATGGATGTGCTCTTCTCCGATGAAATGCTCGAAGATCTCCTCGTTGTGTGAAATCATCAGCATGGCGCAGCCGCGGGCCCTCTTTTCGTCCAGCATTGCAAGCACCTTCTTCACGCTCGCGAAATCGAGCCCGTTGAGCGGTTCGTCCAGAATGACCAGGTCGGTGCCGAGAGCAAGAGTGCGGAGGAGATTGAGACGCTGCTTCTGTCCTCCGCTGAGATGCGCGACCTTGTTCCCGAGAAAGGAGTCGCTTATCGGCCTGTCGAAAAGTTCCATGAGATAGTCGACCAGGTTGCGGCCGGAG
>CAZGVZ010000775.1:0-2192 GCA_964529145.1 uncultured Fibrobacteraceae bacterium
GAAGAGAACGAAGCGGGCATGCATCGGAAATTGTTTTGAGCAAGTGGTGGAGCCGGAAAATCTTCTCTTTTAGTTCCTTACACCTCAACTTCTATCCATTTTTCCTTTCAAAAACGGCCATTCGTAATACTCTGCGACAAGGATGTTATTGATCGAAAAGACGCTAAAAAAAGCTAAATTCTTCTCTTTGCGTCTTCGCCTCTTTGCGGTCATTTTCTGCTGAGGAGCCGCGTTAGGGAAAACTGCTTCGGTGGAAAAAGCAGATGCCGACCGCGAATAACGCGGCCGGCATCCGGGGTTGGGGAGGAGTAGGTTTAGTTAATGGTAAGTTGAGGAAGATCTTTCGTCCATGAGGCTAGCGTGTTGGGTGTGGAAAATTCTCGTAAGGAGAGTACACCATTTGTGCCGGAACCATATACTCTGAAGGAAATTCCCAGTACGCTCTCGTTATCTATTAAAACTTCGTCTGTGCTGCTTCCAAATGCTGTCTGTGTGGTCTGTATTTCATAGACGGTGTTGAGCGCGATATCGCTGGTTTTGACGGTGACTTTTTCGCCTTCGGCCAAGCTTCCTATTTCAATAGACCCTTGCTCCACACGCGAGAGCGTTGCTTGACCATTCTCGGTTGATCCGATGCAGTAGTAGTATTCGATATAGAGGTTTTCAACGGTTTCTTCGGCAAAATTTCCGACGGTAAGCTCGCAAAAGTGCGCTGTTTCTCGCGTGTAGCCACCTTCCTTCTGAACCGTTTTGGTTTTTCCCTGATCCTGTAGAACGGAAACGAGTAGGCTGTCGGCGGAAATCAGCTGACTCGATTCGTACCACGCTTCAATATAGTCAAGATCTTCGCTGCTGAAGGCATTAACGCCAACCCATGCTTCCGCGCCGTCTTCTCGTCGGAGCTGAATTTTCCACTCTTCAAAATCGATGCCTGTGATCTGAGCGTAAATGGTGCTGCCCTTTGTGTCGGTGAAGTTACGGTAAAGGCTGAACTCCTGAGCATGAGCAAATCCAGTTGTCAATCCGATCAGTATCAGTGTCAAAAATTTAGTTTTCATTTTGTCATCCCTTTCAGTTTGGGTTTCGCGAATCCAGCGTTCGCATGGCCAGAAAACAGAAATGGATGTAAATTATTTGCCCTTTTATGATTACAGTATTTTCATCTTGCTTTCATGTGGGTGTAATGTTTTGTAAACCAATCAAAACAGGCGTCTTACACAAAAATATCGGTCCATATTTCCAGTCCGGGGTGATTTGAAAGAGCTACGCCGACAACAATTTTTTCCGGAGTGGAGAGCAGCGTTTGAATAATTTTTTTCTTTGGAGTGCCCGTAACGAGCAGAATGAGCAGCTGAACGCGCTGGAGAAAAGCGGGGGTTACACTGACGCCGTGCATGCCGTCGGGGCGATCGGTGTGCAGCACCAGGGGGCCCGTTTTCCGGCGAGCCTGTTCGAGCGTAAAAAATCCGGCCGTATGTCCGTCGGTTCCCATGCCGAGGAATCCGAGATCAATATGCTCCATGGGTTGCAGCGCGTTCTCAAATTGTTGCGCAGCGGTCTGAGCGGGCAGGGCAGTATTAACACGAAGAAAGCGATTTTCACACTGAAACGCGGTGATCATCGGCATTAAATTGTGTGCATTGTTTTTATTGGAATCGAACGGTTCCATGCGTTCATCGCTGAGAAACAGAATTCGCTTTGGATGAACGGGGCAGGGGGCTGCGGCGAGGCGATTGTAAATAACATAGGGTGTGGAACCGCCGCTGAGCATCAGGTTGCCTGATTCGGCCAGCGTTCTGCGCAACAATGCTTCTGTTTCGGCGATCAATGCTTCAAGGGTCTCAAAATGTCGAATCTTTATCATGCTTCCTTTCGTACCATTTTTAGAATGCAGATTCCACTTAAACCAGAGATCCAAAATGGGGGAACCGCAAACATTCGACAAAATAATTTCGTCAGAATGATTTCAGTTCATCAAAAATCGGCATTCGGAAATCGGCATTCAAAAATTTTCTCATCCCTGCCTGCCCATCTTCATTTGCATTGTTGTAGACGCGACATCTTCGTCGCGTGAAGAGAGCGAGCCCATTCATCATCGCTGTCGCGGAAGGGGCAACCGGTAAGATGGATTTGCTTTGGGCGCAAGTCAGTTCCGTAGGGCAAGGGACGCCGGGAAGAGTTTGTTCCATCGA
>CAZGVZ010000776.1:0-2189 GCA_964529145.1 uncultured Fibrobacteraceae bacterium
TTTCCCGAGACGATGAGCGAGGGAAGGATTTTTCCGGCCGGAATCTCGAGCCCCGCGAGATCGATCCCGCTGGCAGTGAGATTGAATTTTTCCGTGGGAAGGGAACCAAGGTAATTCAACACCGCGCCGATTGCGACGTTTGTGCCGCCCCTGCTGCCCGCCAGATCGAGCGCCGCGGGTATATTGATGATTCGTTGATTGGAGGAGAGATTGAGGAGCGCTCCCGAACCGAGGACATCGAAGACGAGCGCGGAAAGCGCGCCGCGCCGCAGCCAGAAGGATGGCCAGTCGAGGCGAGTCCCGAACGCGATGGTCTGTCCGGCGAGCCGGGGAGGATCGCTGCGCTTGGGAGGCATGAATCTCTTTATTTCCTTATAGTAATGGCGGGCTGTCCCGATATAGGTCAGTACTGTCTGCACCATGCCGGCCAGAGGACGGCCGCAAAGCGCGGTCGCGAGCGCTTCCATCGATAGATCCGGGAGACGGGCCAGCTCGAGAAGCCTCCGGTAGTCGTCTCGAACGATCGCCTGCGCCATAGAGTCGAATCCCTGGAGTTCCCTGAGATCTTGCCGTATATCGGTACGGATCGAGTCGAGCGAACGGTCGAGCGAATCCACACGGGCGCGGATCGCGTTTATTTTCGAGAGTGCGTCAGTGATTTCAGCGGGTCCGCCCGAGGCATCCACCTCCATGGATTCGATCTGTTCGCGAATGCGTTCGAGTTCCCGCATGTCAGGAAGCCGCTCGATATGGCCGCGCCATTTATCGCGACGTTCGCGCAGGACCCCGGCGAGCGAATCGATACGGTCCGGTGCCCGGAGACCTGCCGCGTCCGCAAGACTGTCGATGTTGAAGTCGCGTTCGAGCAGGGTCTCCAGAACAGGCAGGACAGCGACCTTTTCTCCGAGTCGCCTCTGGACCGATTCGACGAAACCGTCACGCTCTCCCTTCACCCTCCTCCGGAGCGCTCCGTCGGTGGTTCGGGAGGTATTGAACCGCAGGCTGTCGACCGATACGTTCTGCACTACGAACCGCTTGTAGAAAAGCGGCTCCGCCACCAAGTCCACTTCGGTTGGTCCGGTCTCGAACAGGTTTCTCCAGGTGTCGTCAGGGTTGGCGACCTGAAGTTCACTCCATCGCAGCCGTGCCCCGAAAAGCGAGAAGCGGACTCCACTCAATTCAACCTTGGCGCCCGTTACTGAAGAACCTGCGGATTCGAGTATCCATTCGAGCCATACGTTACTCAGCAGGAACAGCAACAGCGCCAGACCCGCCGCGGTGAGCAGAAGAAAGACAACACCCTTTCTCCTTACCACAACCTGTCTCCGATCCTCCGCAGCACATGGTACCATTTATAGAGCGCCGAAGCCTGAATCACCCTGACCACCTTCGAATTGCGTACCCTCTCGTCATACCTCTCGCGGTATACGATCACGCCGTGTCTTACGCCCAGGTACGCCGGCAGTGCAAGCAGGAGCGATATCGCGCCGCCCCCCATGACCACGCTGTTGTTGAATCCGGTGAAGGGGACGAAGGCCGTGTTGTACATCAGCGTCCACAGGGGGCGGAGACCGGAAATACCGGCGAGAAGAAAGTAACCGAGGGAATGGAACAGGGGATCGAACAGATACGCCGCGACTCTGCAGAGCGCGGAAGCGAACAGGGCCGCGGTGATATTGACGTTGAAAACGATCAGGACCAGGACGATCAGTACTGAGATGACAGTGGAGGGTGTGAACCCCATGGCCATTCCCAGAACGAAACCCGCACCTATCTGTCCGGGAGTGGCGGCCGCACGCAGCACCGAGATGAGGCGGGCGAGGAATTCAACTACGAACATCGGAAGAGTCGCTTTTCACCGGAATATTCTCATTGCCGCGTAGAGTTCCTGCACTCATAAGGCACCCGCGAGAGACGCCTCCGGCTTGAGCTCGACCTTGAGCCAGTCCCTGTCCTGCGCGTCGAACGCCTCGTACGCTCCGACCGCGGATTCGAGCGGCTCACGTTTGGTAAGGATTTCTTCGGGCCGGACCACTCCGCTTTCCACGAGTTCGAGAAGCTGGGGAAAGTACCGCCGATGGGGGCAGTTACCCATCTTTATCGTGATATTCTTGTTGATCGCCCTTCCGAACGGAAAAAAAGCGGCCTGCGGAGGAAACACTCCGATAATCGAGAGAGTGCCTGCCTTG
>CAZGVZ010000777.1:0-2183 GCA_964529145.1 uncultured Fibrobacteraceae bacterium
GATCACCCCGCATACCTATGCAACCGCCGGTGACGCGGTCATCACCCTGACGATGTCCTCCGTCGCCGGCCCGAACCAGCGTAAATGGCAATTCTGTTTCTGGCTCTCGTTTTTCGCGATACTCGGATTTTCGAGCCATCTGATCATCCCTATCCGCAGCGCGCTCGAACCTGTCATCAACGAAAACCATCCCGACAACTGGGTTGCCTTCAAGGAATTTCTCCAGCGCAAACAATACGGCGCCGACGACATGTTCTCGCGAATGTTCTGGCGACGGGGAACGTGGTCGCACCAGTTCGGTATCGAAGGTCATATGGGGTATGGCGGTTTTCATCTCACGCAGTTCTTTCATTTCAGTCTCGACGATACCCGGAAGAGCTTCTTCGAAGCGGGCGCGCTCGTCGGTATGGCCAAACTTCTGGTATATCTCATTCCCACCTTCTTCATGCTTTTCGCCTGGAGCTACGTATACAAAAGGAACAGGACCACGGCGCTCTATCTCATCATGCTTTTCATCATCACTTCGATTGTCATCACCCTCTATATGAACTTTGCCGACGGCACAAGACCGGAACTGCGCGACTACGAATACTGGATCAAGTCAGGCAAACAGGGACCGATGCCCGTGGTGCACCGGGAAGTCCGTGTCCGTGATTATTTCTGGACCGCAGCCTTCATGTATTTCGGGATGTGGATCGGTATAGCGGCGAGCGCACTGATGCACTATCTGTTCACACATAAAAACCGCCTGCTCCGTACCACGGCAGCCCCGATCGCGGCCGTGCTTTTCATGGCCTCGCCCGCGCTCCCGATGACTCAGAACTGGAACGATGCATCTCGACGCGGGGACTGGATTCCGTACGACTACGCGTACAATCTGCTCATGTCGTGTGAAAAAGACGGTATTATCTTCACCAACGGGGATAACGACACATTCCCGCTCTGGGCGCTTCAGGAGGCGTACGGCGTCCGCAAGGACGTCAGGATTGTGAACCTGAGCCTCCTCAATACCGGCTGGTATATCAAACAGCTCAAGAAACTCGAACCCAAAGTGCCGATCTCCTATTCCGACGAGCAGATCGAGGCGCTCAGGCATCAGATCAATCCGATCGCCGAACCGACCCGATACATCATGCCCAAGGCGGGAATCGAAGTAATGCTTCCGGGTCGCAAGGAACTCAACGCGCTTCGCGTCCAGGACCAGATGGTAGTCAATATCGTGGATGCCAACCGATGGAAAAAACCGGTCTATTTCGCGGTCACTGTATCGGATGACAACCTGATGGGACTCGGACCCTACCTCAAGATGCAGGGACTGGTGTATCGGGTCATGCCGAAGGTCGTTGCCGAAAGCGACCGTCTCGACATCGCCCGGACCGTGCACCTCCTCGATCACGTATACCGGTTCCGCGGACTTGGCGACGGCACGGCGCGGCTCAACGATACCTCCGAGAAGCTGCTCTCCAACTATGCGGCGTCCTACATTCAGATCGCGCTTTCGATGCGGCGTCCCCTGACCCTGATGAAAAGCGAAGTCGACCGGCTCCAGATCGCTGCGGCCGATACGACCGCTGCGGATTCGGCGGCCGCGGCCAAGGCGGTGCTGAAGCGGAAAAATGACGAATACAGGGACTCGCTCCACCTGGTGCTAAATAAACTCGAAGAGTGCATCGGATTGATGCCCGACGACTGGCGCCCACGGGTGCTGCGGCACGAAGTGCTCATGTCTCACGACATGAGCGTCGAAGCCGAAGAGGGAATGCGACGGGCGCTCAAAATCGATCCGGGTAACGAGGATTACATGAAATACTTTGTTCAGGCACTCGAGAAAAACGGCAAGAAAAAGGAAGCGAACGAGGTGCTCAAGAACCTCCTTCATCGCGAATCGGATCCATGGTTCGCCCATGCGAGCCTGGCGCGAAACTACGAAGATCTCGGCATGATCGACAGCGCGGTCGCGGTGATGGAACAGTTTGCATCCGCCCACCCCGGCGACAGGCGGGCTGCATCCTACATCCAGATGCTGAACAAATCGAAGGAAAAAGAAAAGAAAGACAAAGATACCACTAAATAATGTCCGGTTAGTAGAGACGCGCGGCAGCACGTCTCTACTAAGTATTATATACCGAATCGGACGATCCCTTTATGCGATCTGCTTCGCGGACAGCGGCATAACGGGATCG
>CAZGVZ010000778.1:0-2182 GCA_964529145.1 uncultured Fibrobacteraceae bacterium
CTTACCCAGCACCCATATGCTGATCTCTTCAAGGATGACCGTCGCCTTTCTACCGTTTTCACCGTGAGGAGAAGAGAGTACTGCCATGACCCTGAACTGACCGGGAGAGAATGGAACTGCATCATCGACCTGCAGAACAACCATCGAAGCGCCATGCAGATCAGGACCCTGCGGTCATCCCTCGTTTGCCGCCTGGACAAACTGCATTGGGAAAGATTCCTTCTTTTCTTTCTGCGCATCAATCGCTACCGCATGGAGGAGACCGTCGCGTCGCGATACATTCGAACCGGAAACGTCACGACACCTCCTGATCAGCCTTGCTACCGCATTCCTTTCCAGGAAAACGACCAGGATGGTATGGAGGAAAGATTACAGCCTGGAGAGATCGAAAGACCGGTCATCGCGTTTTTTCCGTTCAGCGCCTGGAAGAACAAGGAGTGGAGATGGCGCTCGTTCGTGACTGTGGGACGTTATTTCCTAAATAAAGGCTGGAACGTGATGCTGTTGGGCGGAACTGCCGATAGAATTCGCGCAGACCGCATGTGCGCCGCCATCGGCGGCCGGTGCATCTCGTTCGCAGGTCGGCTCACTTTACATGAGTGCGGATGCCTTCTGAAACACTGCACGCTCGCTCTCGGCTGCGATACTGGGCTTTCTCACCTTGCGAGAGCATGTGGAGTGAAGACCGGGTTTCTCTTCGGTCCCACTACATGGCACTTCGGTTTTCAACCGCGGAATGATTTGGACTGCACGGTTTTTGAACGAAAAATGTTCTGTCGTCCCTGTCACCCTCACGGAGGAAACATCTGCTGGCGCCTTGACCATGCCTGCATGAATTCATTGAGTCCCGAAGAGGTGATCACCGGCATGATGCAGCTCCACCACGGATGACACTGGTCCGCATAGCTTTTCATGCAGATAACCATCACTTATTGTGTGGTAAGGCATCGGCTAAAAACCTTACAGGAGTTCAATACGAGGAGCCACCACGTCCGAATAAGGTTGAATATTTTTTTCCGTGTACATATTTTTAAAAGCGAATCTCTCTGCAGCGCGTAAAAAAATGGCCATGGGGGCCGGGAAAACGTATGTCTTCATTCGCGAGATTCGTAATCTTTTTCTTCATCTGCTCCGGATTCATCCTTCGCTGCGGCGATGGAACCGGTGGTACCGCCGCGATCGGACCTTACGCACAGTTCATTGCGGGTATATCGCTTCTGCGGTCCATCTCCGGAATCAAGGAACCGCACCTGCGCAATGCACGCTTCCGTGAACTGAAGGTTTCAACCGGATTATGCACCGAAGAAGTATCTACTTTTCTTAAAAACATACGCGACGATCCCAGAAAGGGAATGGAGCTGTACGAAACAATGCAGAAAGTGATCACCCCGGAACCAGATTCTACAATCCACTGATACACAAGGAGCATCATCATGTCCCATGGAGCGTTACTCGAATTTTCCGACAACAATTTTTCCGGTGAAGTCCTCAACAGCGAACTCCCCGTGGTCGTCGACTTCTGGGCCGAGTGGTGCGGACCCTGCAAGATGCTCACCCCCATTCTCGATGCGGTCGCGCCCGAATTCGAAGGAAAGGTTCGCATCGGAAAAGTCAATGTCGACGACAACCCGCAGACCGCGGCCAGATACGGAATCGTGAGCATACCCTCACTACTCTTCTTCAAGGAGGGAAAAGTGGTTGAACAGCACACGGGACTGCTTCCCCAGCCGGCTCTCCGGAACAAGATAGCGAAGGTTCTCGCAGCCTGATGTTTCTCTCTTCCGGTAATTCGATATCAGCGGGATCACGGAACAAGGGCGTTATGGAGATTCCGGACGGTCATCCCATGCGGAACACCGCCATGCCGGAATGATCGTGATGATTCCACTGTTCGAAAAGCTGTTTTGGATCTCGTTTTTTTTTCTATGTTATTCCTATACCCTTTACCCGATCCTTCTCTATGCTTTCGCCCATCTGTTCGGGAAAGGTATCCGGCGTGACACTTCGTTTCTTCCGGTTGTAGGCGTTATAGTTCCCGCACACAACGAAGAGAACGTGATCCGCAAGAAGATCGAGAACCTGCGGGCGATCAATTATCCCAAGGAAAAACTTTCCATCTGGGTCGGATCGGACTGTTCCACCGATGCGACCGAGGAGATTGTCCGCAGCTTCAGGGACCCCT
>CAZGVZ010000779.1:0-2176 GCA_964529145.1 uncultured Fibrobacteraceae bacterium
TGTCATAGTGACGATCGCCTCGACATCCTCCCTGTTTTCCGTAGGCAATCCGAGCATGAAATAGAGTTTGAGCGTCTGCACGTTGCGGCGCATCAGCTCGTGAACCGCCTCGTAGATCATGGAATCGGTGAAGTCCTTGTTGATGACCCTGCGTAGCCGCTCGCTCCCCGCCTCGGGCGCGATCGTGAACGAAGAGGCCGATGAAACCTTCTCCAGCAGGTCGAGCTGCGCCGCGGAGAGCGCGTCGATTCTAGTGGAGGGAAGCGAGCACGAAATATGGCGCCTGCCGCCAAATTCCCGCAGGGCCTCGAGAAGCGACGGGAGTGAGGAGTAATCCGCGGTGGAAAGGCTGAGCAGCCCTATCTCGCTCCACCCTGTCGCTTCTACCCCCTCCCTGACCTGTTTCGCGACTGACTGATGCCTGCGCTCGCGTACAGGGCGGTAATACATTCCCGCGCTGCAAAAACGGCAGCCTCTTGTGCACCCGCGCATCACTTCCACCGCAAGTCTGCGGTGTACCACCTCGATGAGCGGCACGATCGGCCCCTTCGGGTACTCTTCATCGCTGAGGTCGGGAACTTTGGCGGCTTTGACCGGCTCCTCACTCCCGAGTGGAACGAGAAAATGCCCCTCCCTGCGGACCTCGCGGAATGCGGGAATGTATATGCCGTCCACTTCTGAGAGCCGCTGCAGGACCGCCGGCCTGGAGATTCCTTCGGTTTTGGTTTTTTCGAGGATCGCCATTACGCTCCGTATCGTTTTCTCACCATCACCGATCGCGAAGACGTCGATGAAGGGGGCGAGCGGCTCGGGGTTGGACACACAGGGTCCGCCGGCGATTACGAGCGGATCGGTTTCCTTCCGTTCACCCCTGAGCGGAGCGAGTCCGGCCAGATCGATCATGTTCACGATGTTGGTGAAATGCAGCTCGTATTGCACGGAGAAACCTATCCAGTCGGCGTCGCATACCGGTGTGAAATATTCCAGTGTGTAAAGGGGGATGCCGTTTTCCCGCATGAGCTTCTCTGCGTCGGCCCAGGGATGGAAACAACGGGATAAAGCCCATTTCCTCTCTGAATTTATGATATGGTACAGGATCTGAAGTCCCGTATGGGACATTCCGATGTCGTAGAGATCGGGAAAACAGAGCACGCCATGAATGGAGATTTCCGCGAGATTCTTCCTGGCGCAGTTCAGTTCCCCGCCCGCGTAGCGCATCGGTTTCTGCACGAAGGGGAGGAGCCTGGATTCGATGGTTGCCTGTAACTGTCGGTTCATTGGATTTCCGGGTGATATACGTAAAAAATACATCGTTATGCGTCGCAGACCCGTACTTATTTTTCGTTCGATCCCACCTGGTCAGGAAACTGGCTGTCGATGAGCACGGTTGTATATTTGATCACGATCCGATCCGCAGGAGACCGGGGAGGGGGCGGGACGGCCGGTAAACCGGACAAGCGCGCCCTGCCGCAATGAGATGAGAATACGTGAAGAAAGGAGTATCACGCCATGCCGATTTTCGAATATAGATGCACTCGATGCGACCACCTGTTCGAGGAACTCGTCCAGGGCGACCGCGACAAAAAGGTACCCTGCCCGAAGTGTGGAGAGGGAAACACGATCAGAGTGATGTCGGTGATCGGCGGAATTTCAATGGGAAAATCGGCGGGCCCGTCCTGCGCGTCGGGATGTCCCGGCGCATCCTCTTCGGGCTGCTCCGCCGGAGGATGCTGTCCCCATGGCGTCTGAGGCAGCGTAAAGAACGGGGCCTGGAAGCCTGCTCTACGGCAGGATTGTGAGGCGGGCGTTATGGATTACCGATCCGCCGGGAGCGCGCAGCGCGGCCAGGTAGCATCCCGGGGTTACCTTTTGTCCACTTTTACAGGTATAGTCCCACTCGACGGCACTCCTTCTGAAATCGATTCTCCTGACCAGTCTGCCCATTGGAGAAAAGATCTCCAGAGCGCAAACAGGGATCCCGTAAGTAAACTCGAACCGCACTGCATCGCGCCTTTTTGTAACCGCAAAGCGTTGAACTCCTTTTCGGACGCTCCGCACTCCTATCATTCCGCTGTCCGGAGGCAGGTAGGGAGGCGGCGAGGAGTAGAGCAAAGCCAGATTGCCGGCCAAAAGAAGATGGTCGAGAATTATCTCGCCTTCGGTTCCGTCCGGCCCC
>CAZGVZ010000780.1:0-2171 GCA_964529145.1 uncultured Fibrobacteraceae bacterium
CAGAAAGGGACCAACCTATGGTTAAGCGTCCCCCCGGAATATTCATCACCGGAACCGATACCGGCATCGGCAAGACACACGTCTCGAAACTTCTCGTTTCCCACTTCAGCCTGTCGATGCGAACCACCTACATGAAACCGGTACAAACCGGATGCACCATTCTTGCCGACGGAACACTCCGCGCCCCTGATTTCGATATGGTCATTGGGGACCAGACACTCATGAACGGCTCCTACGATCAGCATGCGCCGTACCGGTTTCACCCAGCATGTTCCCCCCATTTCGCCGCAAGAATGGCGGGAACAAGGATATCCCTTGAGATGATCCGATCCTGTTTCGCCAAAATCTCGACGGGAATGGGCCTGACCATCGTGGAGGGGGCCGGCGGCATACTCGCACCTCTTGATGAAACGGTATACGTTCTCGACCTCATCGTTCGGCTCGACCTGCCTGCGCTCCTGGTGACCTCTCCCCGCCTCGGGACTCTCAACCACACGTTCCTTACGCTTCGTGTTCTGCGGGAGAGCGGAGTGCGCCTTGCGGGGATCGTCTTCAACAACGGAACCGGTGAGCCCGAGACTCCCCTGTACCTCGAAAACCGGCGAATGCTGGAAACGCACACGCGCCAGGTCCCTTTTCTCGAAGTGCCCTTCGGCTCTCCGCGCCACAACACCCTCAAGGAGTTCTGCCATGCGCTCTACACGCTGCTTTGACCATCTCTGGATGCCGTTTACCAGTTACCGGGATTCCATCGATTTTCCGCCTCTTGTCATGCGGCACGGATCGGGGATCTATCTCTACGATCTCGACGACAATGCGTTCATCGACGCGACCGGTTCCTGGTGGACGAGTCTTTTCGGCCACAGGCACCCCCGTATTTCCGAAGCGGTACGGAAACAACTCGATCGTCTGGAACATGTGATGATGGCGGGCTGCATCAGCGAACCGACATTGCGGCTTTCGGAACTGCTCACCGGGCTCCTCCCAGCGGACCTTGCCCGGATCTTTTATTCGGATAACGGGTCGACCGCAGTCGAGGTGGCGATGAAAATGGCGCTCCAGTACCATCAGCAAACCGGAAACTGCGGCCGCAGGGAGTTCGTCGCGCTCGGGGGTGCCTATCATGGCGATACACTAGGCGCTGTTTCCGTAGGCGATATCCCCAACTATCACTCACTGTTTCACGGCAGCTTCAAAAAGGCGCTCTTCACCGATCCTCCCTGCTGTTATCGCTGTCCGGCAGGGAAGAACATTCACGAATGCGGCGCCGAATGCATGGACTCGCTCGAACGGATCATGAAGGAGCGCGGCAGAGAGATCGCAGCGGTCATTTTCGAACCGATGCTGCAGGGTGCGATCGGTATGCGCATCTATCCGGCCGCAGTGCTCAGGCGGATATTCGAAATATGTGAAAAAAACTCGGTTCTCACCATCGCCGATGAGGTGGCAACAGGATTCGGCCGAACCGGAAAAATGTTCGCATGCCAGCACGCGGGCGTGGTTCCAGATATCATGTGCCTGGCCAAGGGCCTTACCGGCGGATACCTTCCCATGGCCGCGACCGTGGTCAAGGAGCGTATCTTCGACGCGTTCAAGGGCGACGCGCTCTCCGGCCGTTCCTTCGAGCACGGACATACATATACCGGGAATCCGCTCGCTTCCGCAGCGGCCTGTGCGACGATCGAACTGCTTCACGAGTTCATGATTCCGGAGTCGCTCAAGGTAAAGTCCCATACGCTTGCCCGCCTGCTGCACTCGTTCGACAAGTATGGACAGGTCGGAGATATACGCTCGCTCGGCATGGCCGGCGCCGTCGAGCTGGTTGCGGACAGGCAAACGAAAAAGCGGCTTCCGCCGGAAAAACGGATTCCATTCCGAATCTGCCGGAACGCCCTGAAACGAGGGTTACTGCTGCGACCGCTGGGCGACGTGCTATATCTGATGCCGCCTTTCATCACCACCGAAGCTCAGCTCGAACATATCGTTAGCGTCTTTCATGAGGCTTTCGAGGAAACTCTGGAAGAGACAGTCTGAACGATATACAAGGCGAAAATCATCAGGGAATCCCATGGAGGCCTGCAAAACCTGGCAGTGCTGAAAGGATCGATTCATGACAGCTTTCCATGACCGAATCTTCCGTGACCTCGAGAAGAGACGGCTCGAAGGACGGT
>CAZGVZ010000781.1:0-2171 GCA_964529145.1 uncultured Fibrobacteraceae bacterium
GGTCGTTTTCCGCGATTCGAAACGGAAAGGCGCGGTACTCAAATGTCCGTCCTGTCGCTTCGAGGAGCCGTATTCCGAACCTGCCGCAGAACCGGCCTCACCCGGGCAGAGTGGTCCGGAAACCCCGAAAGCCTGAGACCGGATGCGTGTGACCTGGGCATGTCCCGCCAAAGGGGTCAAACCATGCCCTGCTGTAACCGTTGTCGGCGCAGGGCTCGCGGGCAGTGAAGCCGCCCTCGTGCTCGCCGCGCATGGAATCGACGTAACGCTCTACGAAGCGCGTCCGCTGAGGATGACACCCGCCCACACCACCGCGCTTCCGGCGGAACTCGTGTGCTCGAACTCCCTCAAGTCCGACATGCTGCCGTCCGCTCACGGCCTGCTCAAGGCGGAACTGCGGCTTCTGGGAAGCCCGCTTCTCGATGCGGCGACCATGGCCTCCATTCCAGCCGGATCCGCTCTCGCGGTGGATCGCGAGCGATTCTCCCGCCTGGTGGAAGAGCGTATCGCGGCATTACGGCGAATCACGCTCATTCGAAAAGAGATCGAATCGCCCCCCGGCGGCATCGCCTCCCTCGTCGCAGCGGGACCGCTCGCATCCGAAAAGCTTACCCTCTGGCTCATGAAGACTTTCGCCACAGGCTCGCTCCATTTCCATGACGCGATCGCGCCCATCGTTTCCGCGGATTCCATAGATCTGTCCGTGGCGTTCAGCGCCTCACGCTGGAAACAGGGCGAGGGGGACTACCTCAACTGTCCATTTACGGAAGCGGAATACTCCGCATTCCACGGCGCGCTGCTCGAAGCCGATCGCGTGGCCGCGCGCGAATTCGAGAATTCGACCTTTTTCGAGTCGTGCCTTCCCATAGAAGTGACGGCCCTGCGCGGCTTCAAGGCGCTGGCGTTCGGTCCCATGCGTCCCGTGGGGCTCATCGACCCGCGCACCGGCAGGCGTCCCTTCGCGGTGTGTCAGCTTCGCCGGGAACGGGCCTCGGGAGAAAGCTACAACCTGGTCGGTTTCCAGACACGTCTCACCATTCCCGAGCAGAAACGGGTATTCCGCATGATTCCGGGCCTCGGCCAGGCGGAGTTCCTGCGTTTCGGAAGCATTCACCGCAATACGTACCTCGACTCCCCCACCCTGCTGAATCCCGATCTCTCGTTCGCGGCGCGTCCGGAACTCTTTCTCGCCGGGCAACTCTGCGGCAACGAAGGTTACACCGAAAGCATCGCCACCGGCCATCTTGCGGCGCTCGCGATCCTCTCGCGGCTGCCTGGACGGCAGTGGACCCCGCCACCCGAAGGAACGGCGCTCGGATCGCTCCTACGTCATGTCACCACCTCCCCGGAACGCCCGTTCTGCCCGACCAACATCCATTTCGGACTGTTCCCGCCCCTCGAAATCGCGCACTCCCGGCATGGGAAAATCGGAAAGAAAGAGAAACAGGAGCTCCTGTGCGACCGGGCCCTTGGTCTGTTGAGAGAGTGGATCGGAACGTCACGGACCGAGGCGAAGGCAGGTGAAGACAACGCAGAACACGAAAAATCTGACAGGTGATCAATATTCGGTACTCACGGCCGAATACATTGACAGTTTTACATGCAATGAACGCCGGAGCCGCTCCGGGCACCGCGACCATTCACCCGTCTACCCGCTTTCGTGAATTCAGTAGGAGTACCGTGCCATGAGCCTGCCGCGCCTGCTTCGAAACGCACTTTGGGTCTTTATCGCCGTAATGTTTCTCGTCGATATCGTCGGGATGCTCACCGGTTCGACCGGCACGGTTTCCTACCACCAGCGCGCCATCAATGCAGCGTTCAGGTCCGCCTTCGGGCTGTTCGAACTGATCATGATAGGTCTCATGATTCACTCCATACGCAAATACCCTAACCGCCGCATCCGGCTTCTTTCGCTGTTGTCGTTCCATATCGTCGGAGTTCTGGCGGTTCCGATGGGAACCCGTAACTTTTCGCTCATGGCGCTCTCTTTTCCCTGGCCCCAGACACTGCTCCCGTTCGATCCGATGACCCCGAGGGGAGTGATGGTCGCGAGTCTTGTCACTGGACTTCTGCTCATCCCTCTCATCACGGTACTTCGGGGACGCAAAGCGTTCTGCGGATACGTCTGTCCTCTCGGGGGCTTCTACTCGGAAACCCTCGGCCGGCTCTTC
>CAZGVZ010000782.1:0-2168 GCA_964529145.1 uncultured Fibrobacteraceae bacterium
AGAGTAGCTCAGTGGTAGAGCTCCACCTTGCCAAGGTGGCTGTCGCGAGTTCAAGTCTCGTCTCTCGCTCCAGATCACGGGCTTCCACAAGGGGGCCCATTTTTTTCCCGGCGGCATAGCCAAGTGGTAAGGCAGAGGTCTGCAAAACCTTTATTCCCCAGTTCGACTCTGGGTGCCGCCTTTTCAACTCCGGTTATCACACGTGAATTTGTACGGCAGCAGTAGCTGGCCGAACAGCCATACACGGATAGAAAATCCGCTGCTGAATTTCGACAGATCGCTTACGGTTTGTTTTCAGAGGAGTGTATATGAAAACGTTACCGCTCAACAGACGATCTCCCATGCTCCTTCTTCTCCCTTTTTTCATCTCCCCGGTTTCTGCCCTGCAGGAATGGCGCTCTTGCGGCTCACTACCCGATTCCCCTGAAAGAGAAGCCTGCTACTCGATCGCGCACGGCAACCGTTCATTCGTATCGACAGGGCCGCAGGGTACTATCCTCGCCTCACCGGATTCAACTGTCCGGTTTTGCAGAGTGGCCCGGATTCCCGAGATTCCGTTCTGGTCCGTATCGTACTGCAATGGTGCATTTCTCACCACCGGATCGAACGGATTTTTCATCTCAAGGGACGGCATTGCATGGTCGGAAACACGGTTGCCTACCGATGAATACCTGATCGCCGCTTCGTGGGGTAATGAAACCTACGCCACGGTCGGTACCCGTGGCTCGATCTTCAGTTCGCCTGACGGGAAAACATGGACCGATCGCTCCTTGAGAGCGAATCTTGACGATTTCTACGGCATCTGTTTCGGGAACGGGCGTTTCGTTGCAGTGGGCATTCGTGGAATCAGTGCGAAATCATACATTTACACATCATCCGATGCCATACACTGGACCATTTCCCTGGAACATGACGAACTTCTCTGGTCGATCGCCTTTGGGGGCGGGTTGTTTATATCGACAGGCGACCACGGTGCGATCGTGACCTCTTCAAACGGCCTGGAATGGGCTCGGCGGAACTCCGGAACTCAGGCGAAACTTTCTTCCGTAGCCTGGGGAGAAAACCGCTATGTCATCGTAGGAGACAGCGGAACCGTTCTCGAATCCCGCGATGGCTGCGGGTGGAATCTTCATCATCCCGGAGGAAATGAAAGTATCTATTCCGTAACCCATGGCCCCGACCGTTTCATCGCTGTGGGAGAGAGCGGTACGATATGGGCCGCACCTGTAGACAGATCGATAAGAAACAGTGATAATCGCAGGATAGATCAGGTCCGTCACCTGATGCTGAATTTGGGTCACCAGGGTTTCCGCATCCCGTTGCCGCCTGATTTTCCAGGCATCGCGATGAAAGGCTCTCTTTTCACTGCCGCCGGAAAGCTGCACTCCACATTCAGGATCGGTGATGGAGGAAGCGATCTTCCATCACCTGGCGGAATTGCCTGTACGCCCGGTTTTTCCATTGTGATGATCGAGGAGAATGGAAAAAAGATCAGTTTCCCCGTGATGGTTGCCCGATGAGCGCTACTCCGGCAGTTCCTTTGAATAGACTACCTTATCGTCATTATCATCATAAAAATTCTTGATCGTAGCTTCAATCCGGTATCCATGGCGGTGGTAGAATTGCCGGGTCGACACATAATCGGATCTCGACGACGTTTCGATATAGACCCGTTTCCCTCCCATAGTCCTGATATGCCGCTCCGTTTCTTCCATCAAGCCGGATCCGATTTTTCTTCCGTGCATCGATTTTTTCACCGCAATCCAGAAAAGGTCATAACTGGCAACCGTACAGGCGATGGGACCAAAACAGGTGTACCCTATGGTCACACCGTTTTCCTCGGCAAAAACGAAAAAATAACCGCTTGTCACACCCCTCCGGAGCCTCTCCTCGATCAGTTCCACAGCGACGTCGATCTCGTCGGGACGGAATACCCCGGTAGATGTGACTATGGAACGAATCGCGATGATGTCAGCCTCTCCGGGAATTGTGCGAAAGGTTATTGCAGCTGAGGACATAGCCCCCCGTCCTGGAAAAATGTGCGTTGTCCTATATGAGACCTCGATCATCGGGTATCTCATATCATAGAACTGAATCAACTACCACGGCTAAAGCCGTGGTCCGGCTTGAGCGGGCTAAGCGGTATAACGGAAACAGTGCAAAGCACT
>CAZGVZ010000783.1:0-1527 GCA_964529145.1 uncultured Fibrobacteraceae bacterium
TCCCTCCAGCTGCGTGGAGGAGGCCGGACCGCTTTGCTCCGGTGCCGTTTCGGTGGTGCCGTTCACACTCTCTCCTTTCCGCAGATCGCCAGGATCGAGAAGTTCGATTTTCCTGCCGGTGAGCATTTCGATAATGTCTTTTATCATCTGCGTCTTCACATCCAGGACGAATTCATCCTTTACGCTCTCCAGAACGTCCTGTTGCCCTGAAACAGGAGCGCCGGGATGGGAAAACACGCCGGAAGCAGGCGAAGAAATCTCGACGGAATCCCTTTCAAGCATCGATTCCACAGTGATAACGCCATTCATTCTCTCGGAAGAATAGGTCAGCTCGGAATCGGAGTCCCATTTTCTGAGCCTCTCCTGAACAGTGGTCGCCGAAAGATTGATGCTGGATGAAGAGAGCGAGACATCCGAAGTCACGATACGCATGAGAGCCTCCCTGCCGATGCGTCAAAGTCCATTTGTCTGTTTATCGGAAAACGGGTGAAATACTTGAGGGCGCCCTGCCATGGAAGAATTCCGGGACGCCTCGATCCACCCGCGCGCGCGGGCAGAGTCAACTACTATCACGGCTAAAAGCCGTGGTCAGCTTCCCTTACGCTCGGTTTCGCGGAACTCGGTAGGGGTGGTCTCGGTCAGCTGCCGGAACACCCGGTTAAAATGAGGAATGCTGTTGTAGCCGACCGCGAATGCGATTTCAGCGATGGTACGGTCGGTGCCTTTGAGAAGATGCTTCGACTCTGTAATCCTGACGTCATTGAGATACTGCTTGAAATTCATGTGGTATTTCTGCTGCAGCAGCGCAGAGATCCGCGGCAGACTGATACCTGTTTCCTTGCTGACCGATTCGACCGAAAGGTCCGGCACCTGGAAATTCGAACCGATATATGTGGCAAGCCTGGTAAGATGCTCTTCGGACTGGTTACCCAGTGTAACATGCTTTATGGGTTTTGCCGTGGAAGCGATCAAACGGTTTTTTCTGTATCTGAACAACAATATGGCCGTAAGCGAAAAAACCCAGAGAAAAAAACCTCCAAAAGATGTCCAATACAGAAGGCGGCGGTCTTTCCTGAATTCGATTTTCCTGATTTCCATCCGTTCCGGTATATCCAGCGGTCCGCCCGGAGTGTTTTGAAAATCCATGGCGATCAGTTTTGAAAAATCCGGAGTCTTGGGAAGCGTGAGGAATCGAGGACCGATCATCGATTTCCACCAGTTAGGCGTTGAGAAATCCTTGAAAGCAAGGCGGTAGGCGGATACGCGAGGCTGCAGAACCACCTCTTTTTCGAGATAACGCTGCGTCATCCAGTTGGAAGTATCGGTGAAGTGTTCGAAGGTCTTCAGGTACAGGATGAAGGAGGACGCTTCCTTCACACTGACTTCGATATCCAGATAATCATAGGAACTGATGTCGAGATACTTCCCCTGAAGTTTTTTGTCGAACATCATGGTGAAGCCTGAAATAGGCTTGATAGTTTCCACATTGTTCACCATACGGAGCGTGTACTCGAATACGATGGCGGA
>CAZGVZ010000783.1:1537-2166 GCA_964529145.1 uncultured Fibrobacteraceae bacterium
TACCAAGCGAACCGCGGGTAGTGTCCAGATAATCCACATAGGGACTGCATCGGTATCGTTTTTCACCTTTGTGAGGCAAAATGACAAGCTCGTTTTCCGGAATGAACGACAGGAGAAGAAAGAGAAATGCCGGTATATAGAGTAAGGCGTGTTTAATCATAGCAGGGGCACAGGATCAAAATGAATTGGAAAAAATACGGAGTTCCACTTACCCGATTCATATTGGTAACCGAATCTCCAGTAATATATTTCATGGGCCGGTTTCATTCAAACCGGGTGATATCCCGCTCAGTGGCGCCGAAGAAGGACCACTCCTGCGCCGCCCCTGATTCTTCCGGAAAAATCATGGGTTCCATCCCGTGTGAATGTAATGATCTTTTTTCCCGCTATAGAAAACAGCTCTCCGTCGCTCTCAGTCTTACCGGCAGGACGGTTGTGCAGCGGCAGCACGATGATGGTTCCGGACTGGTTTTTCCGGAACCTTACGTGGCTACGAAGATCCGGGCCTGCCGCATTTTCAAGAAGGGGGAAATTGGTCGTCCCCTGAATTTCGGTATTTTCGACAAGGCTGACCCCGGTCTCCACAACCCGGCGACCGAAAGCATCGGTTACCCGGATCGTATAAGGGC
>CAZGVZ010000784.1:0-2161 GCA_964529145.1 uncultured Fibrobacteraceae bacterium
CAGTATCTTTTATCGAATCGTCGAATAAGGTGATGTTGTTGCGAAGCGTGTCAGAAAACAGAAATACATCTTGTCTCATTATGGAGAAAATATCATAGATGTTGGCTACGTTATCGATTGATTCGCCATCAATAGTGATAGTACCGCGGTCAATTTGATGATATCTCAACAGGCAATTTATCAATGTTGTTTTTCCACAGCCACTTTCGCCTTGAATCAGATACTTACCCCTCTTTTGTATTTCCAGTGATACCTCATGAAATACCCAAGAAGACATACCCGGGTATCGAAAAGAAATGTTGTTTACTTTAATCTTATCCATGAAATGAATGACTTTAGCAGCGTTTCCATTTCTATCCTGGGAAATAAACTCCACAAATTCAGTTTTCAGTACTTTCGCGGCGACAATGTTTTGAATGCATCCTGATATGGCGATAAAGGGATAACTCAGTTGATCAATCATCCCGACAGCGACAAAAAATTGCCCGGCGTTAAACTCTTTGGTAAATACCAGGTATGCTGAAAAAGCAATGATAGCAAAATAGCTAAAATAGGAAATGAAGGCCATAAGTACACGCATCAATGAACTATAATTATCATTATTTAGTGATGCTTTACTCGCGTCAAAATTTATTCCGGTAAATCTGGTAATAATCCTCTTTTCTATTGAAAAGTTTTTTATTACCTCAAACCCCTGCAGTATATTCGTTAGGCCATCAACGAATTTTTCTGCTTTTTCAACATGCTGTTTCTGAAAATGCTGTAGTCTCTTTTCCAATATTTTGGGTAAATACATCGGCATGGTAAGTAAAACCAAGGTCAATACCATAACTTTCCAGTTTAAAATCGATAAACCAATGGTAATAATCACTATCTTCACACAGAAAGATAACAGCAACATAAGTGAGGAAAAGTATGTGGTCTTTATTTGTGGTATCAAAATTGTAAATTTAGAGATATAGGTACCGATTGTCGAGTTCTGGAATTTCGAGTACCCTATTTGAAGAATGGAACTAAAGAAGTCATGCTTCATGTCTCTCTCAACATGATTCACAAACATGTTTTGAGCACGAAACTCAACCAGCCAGAATACAATCTCCAGACCTATGAATACTATCAAGAAGATGATTGCCTGGCTCAAAAGGGCATAATCGGTTCCAAGCGCATTGTTCAGTACATCCCCCTTTTTGAATTGGACCAACAATGCTGCAATATTACCTAAGAGCACAGCGACGATAAACAGGAAAAACCTCTTAAAATGAGATTTTATGTAACGATTGATATATATCACCTCCCATTTCCCATATAGGGTGTTTCAAATATACAGCGCATCAGACCATAAATCTAGTTAACAATCTCATTCATCGTCGTTTCCCTTTCGTTCCCGACGTTCATTATTGAATGCATAGTAACAAAGATAATTATCAGAATCAATACGAATTCATCAACGATTCAATGATTCGTTACCTTCAGAGTAATCACGTGCTATTCAGGTCTCGTGGCTGTGTAGAGATGACATTGGTGGGTTTCGTCCGATTGGGCGGACTACACCACACCCTACACAGGGATTTCGGATCAAGAAGAAACGTCAGACGGGTAGGACAGGTCGGACGGATAAGACATATTGCGTTTACCCATAATCTGCGAGATGCGGGGGGTGCCGCTTTACCATCGCCACGTTTGTTGACAGTCGAGGCAGTGAGATTCCCACGAATAAGGATTATTCAGAGATTCTTTGGTGTTGTCGGTGGCTACCTGATATTGTCGAACCCGGTCGCTCCCGCATCGGGGGCAAACCCAGGGGTTTGATTGTTCGGTTATCTCCGACGGTTCGTTTATTTCCGGAGTTACCTTGTTTCTCCCGAAGGGTTTCCATTTTCGGCGAGCATTTTCGGGTATGTGTCCGGATATGAGTGAAATGTACAAAACGGACAGGAGGAGCAGCACGCAGGCAGCGCCTGAGAACAGAATGTCTACCTTTACATTACCGAACATATTTCCGACCGTGAAACCGGTGAAGACGACGGTCCCGTATATTACCGCTATTACGACAAGGGCTGCAAAAACAGTTCCGAGGCAGGCAAATATTTGTTTTGTATAAGTATTGTCAATCTCTTCTTTAGTGAATCCTCGTTCTTTATTCAGTGCAGCATTTTTATCG
>CAZGVZ010000785.1:0-2156 GCA_964529145.1 uncultured Fibrobacteraceae bacterium
TCGCGGGTTCGAGCCCCGTCACCCACCCTTTATAAGACTCGTTGGCCCAGAGCCTCCGGGTCTTTTTTTTTACCTGCCGGTATTGTCAGAAAATTTACGTATATTTCAGTTGTTTCTTGATGTTTTGTATTCCCACATGTACGATACACCAGTGTCTCTCCTTCCTTGACGGAATTAAAATCCTGGTCATATACTGATTCCATCATGATTTCCAGGCCCTGTACCGATCCTGTCCCGCAACTTGAAATCTCGACACTTGTGGAAAAATACGGAAAACAGATATTCATGCTATGTTGCAAGATTCTCCGCAATCGTGAAACAGCTCTTGATGTCAGTCAGAACATCTGGGAGATTGTTGTTAAAAAAGCCCATACATTCCGGCAGGAATCCGACCCGGGAACATGGCTCTATTCGATCGCGTACCGGGAAGCCCTACATATCGCCAGACGAGAGAAAACCCGTTCCTATCAGAGTCTCCTCGATACATACCATTGTTCCACAAATCAGCCCTTTTTTTCCGGATCACCGAATGATGAAACACAATTGTGTATCTGGATGACCGAAAACTGCAACAACTGTGTTACCGGGGTAATTCGTACTCTCGGATTCAGGGCAAGAATCATTTTTGTATTCCGTTTTATTATTGAACTGTCCTATTCCGAAATCGCAGTGATTCTTGGTATGCAGGAAAATGCGGTCAGACAGGCAGCGCAACGGGCACGAAAACGCGTTGCGAACTTTCTGTCCAATGAATGTGGTATATATCGCAAGGGATCTCCTTGTCGGTGCGGGCTTGAAAACTACCTCTCGTCCGGTTATTTCCGCTCGCAAATGCTTTCCCTGAATACTATTACGGAAAAGGCGAGAGCACTTCATGAAAAAGGCGAATCATTACCGTCGCTTGAATACTGGGAAAAAATCCATGCACGGTGTCACAAACAGGCGTCACCCAATCTCTAATACAGCATCAAATGTATTGGAGGCTTATAATGTTTCGAATTGTATGCATTATCTGGTTTCTCGTCGGTATCACTGTACTCACAGCGTGTTCAAACCCGCCGGATTATTCAACTGAAATCGGTAAAAGCATGTTTCCCCGAACCGGTATCCGCACCGGTAAATTTTCTTTGACTGAAATTGATCCGGCTGTATTGAAAATTTCCACAGATGGAGATGTACGTGTATTTGAATACACTGTTGCTCTCAGCCAGACAGGCCTCTCCAGGGGGTATCTTTTCGAAAACGCACAAAAAAACACTCCCAGGAAGGGCACACGGATACTTTTTGGACATTGGCTTGGAGGCATACAGAACATGGATAGCAGCGAGCGGGAATTTTTCCCCGAGGCGGTCCATTACGCAAAGGAAGGACACGTGTGCGCCATTCCCTCGGGAAACTACCCCTGGATGACAGCGCCAACGGGAACAGCAGATGACCTGACATTGACGAAGCAACAGGTTGCCGAATACCGGGCGGCACT
This sequence comes from uncultured Fibrobacteraceae bacterium, assembly GCA_964529145.1. Taxonomy (GTDB): domain Bacteria; phylum Fibrobacterota; class Chitinivibrionia; order Chitinivibrionales; family Chitinispirillaceae; genus JAFGNB01. Next base: position 1,481 of record CAZGVZ010000785.1, read on the forward strand.
GGATCTGCTCTGCTCACGATCTGACACTACGGGTCAACGGGCACTGTTCGTCGGACATGATTATGGAGCCATGTTTGGCATCCTGACTGCCGCAGCAGATGAACGGGTGGGAGCAATGGTTGTTATGGCACCAGTTTCACGTTTCTGGATATGGAACAGGATTATACAACCGATACGGGAGAAAGAGAAAATGGATCAGTATCAAACATTGCTCGCTCCCTATGATCCCGTGTCCCTGATCGGAGAGCTTGAATTGCCGGTTTTCTTTCAGTACGCCAAACGGGATCAGTTTGTCGATGAAAAGGACGCGATGGAACTCATCGATGCAGCGAAACGGGCAAAAAAGGAAATCCGCTGGTACACCGGTTCACATGCACTCAACCGCCATGAACCGGCCAGTCTTGATCGTGAAACATGGATACAAGAGCGGATTACTGAATGGGAATCAGATAACATGCAGTAAGAAGGTGCGGATCAGAACAGGCATTATCGGGTGGAAGAGATGTCTTTCACCCGATAATGCCTTTCGTGTGTTATTTCCTGATCGTCTTTCGGTATTCTTCGATGACCTTTTTCAGGTTTGCCTTGTCTCCGCCGGTGTTCTTTTCGATGTAGTCTATAATGACATCGATCATGCCCTCGCTTTCGTTTTTCCCTTCGATCGAGCAAAACCCCC
>CAZGVZ010000786.1:0-2155 GCA_964529145.1 uncultured Fibrobacteraceae bacterium
AGATGCGCAGCGGCAGCGAGCAGAACGGGTTTGTAGGCGCGAAGGGCATATCGATAAGGTGATACGCCCAAGCGACTACGATCCCGTTATGCCGCTGTCCGCGAAGCAGATCGCGTAAAGGGATCGTCCGATTAAGGTTATAATATACAACCTGACTCGTGAACGGGGAAAGGCATGCGACAATAAATATTTTCGATATGTCAAAAAGTTTACCGCAAATCAATATTCCGCACGATTGCTGAATGTCGGATGATGAATTTACATCCCCTTCGGTTCAGTTCGGCGTTTCCGCTCGAACTCCGGATCAGGCCTGCGGCGGATATTCATGGCATCCGTCCCTGTGTTGTTCATGAATTGTTTTCCTGGCCGGCCTTGAAGCTTACTCGTTGTAAATGAATGCTTCGAAACCGTTGTCGGGCATTTATTGCCGTATGGAGACTCCGTCCGGAGACCCTCAGAGATCGATCGCTTCCGTATTTTTCCACGAACGCCGGCACAAAAAAGTTCGCTCGGCAAAGTTTCGATCATGTGGCAAACCTTTTCCATCAACTATTTTTGTCACTCTATTGCACGAGAAAGGAAACCTGTATAGATGTTTCAGATCCTCATTACCCCGTCGGCCGGAAAAAGGCTCATCGCGAAGGCGCTTCTGGAGCATGCCGCCATAAAGAAAGCGCTTGATACCCATACGGTCGTGATCATCGCCGGAACCACGAACGGATACATTGCCGAGGAGCTCCTGGAATCGATCGGGCAGGGCAAGGAGTTCTCCAGGAACCGGTTTTTCAGGGGCATTACCCTGCCGCCTGCCATGGCGACGACCGAAACCGGCAGATTGCCCGATGAATCGAGTTTCCCCGGGGATGTGGTCATCGAAAAAGGCGTGTGGCGAAAGGGCGCTACCGTTTTTGACGTGCTGGATACACTTTCATCCGGGGATCTTATCATAAAAGGGCCGAACTGCATCAGTCCGGACCGAAGGAGGGCCGGTGTTCTGATCGGTCATCCCGAAGGGGGCACGATAGCTGCGGCGATGAGCGCCGTAGTGGGAAGAAGGGTCGGATTGTTGCTCCCCGCGGGACTCGAAAAAAGGGTTACGGATGATCTGGATTCGATCGCCAGCCTTCTGAACCGGCCGGGTTCAACCGGGCCGCGGATGCTGCCCGTTTCCGGTGAAATAGTGACTGAAATAGAGGCGATCGGGCTTTTGTTCGGATTGACGGCGAAACTGGTCGCGGCCGGCGGCGTCTGCGGAGCGGAAGGTTCAGTATGGCTGGCCATCCAGGGTGATTCCGAAAAAATCGGGAAAGCGAAACCGGTCATCGACGGGATCGCTCGTGAAGAGCGGTTCAGTGTCCTTTGACACCGTTCATGAGGCGAGGGACGACTCCACTCGAGGCAGGAATCGAACAGTGGGACCTGGCCACCCGGTACAGCGGTTTCGGGAAGCGCAACTAACAAAGGTCAGGAGCATCGCGGCCGAAAAGAGATGACCTCGGGACTCCGGCGAAGACAGGAGATGCCGAATCGTAGTATTCACTTGAAAAACGCAGATTCCCCGCAACTGTCCATAATCTCTCCAATGAAACGGGTTCCACGGAAATTCCCCGGTTGCCATTGCCGTGACAACCATTTATATTGACAGTATCATATTACAACACCGGGAAGCATCGATGTCCGCAGATCGCTTCATTTATCTCTCGTTTCCTTGTACTTTCGATTCCGCGACCTACGATCGGATGCGCCCCGGCGCATGACAGACAGGCATATCGTCAGCCGTGATCCGGTACTCCGGATAACGGCGACATCCGCGGGAGCGTTCCGCCAGGGTCGGTGTATTTCTGGGATCCCGGGACGCGACAGGGGAAAGGTGCGTCCCGGGGGGATTCTCTTACCACCAGTATGATAGGATATATTTTTTTATCCAAACTGGTGCATTATTGCAATCGAAAAACGATATCGGGCGCAAAATTGCACATATATGCGAAAAATTTCTGTTCGTTTCCGTCTTGTTTTCCCATAACCCGTATCTCTATCGGCGATTGTAACTCTGGTATGAGCATTGCACACAGGTACCGAATCATGTGCTTAAAGCCTCCCGATCAGAACCGGAACTTCATGGAAACATTTAATATCGCTGGAAAACCAATAAGAA
>CAZGVZ010000787.1:0-328 GCA_964529145.1 uncultured Fibrobacteraceae bacterium
CGCATCCGGCATCGGATTACCCGGAAGAGAAGTGCAGTTCCGCCTGTGTTGAGGAGACACCTGCAAAACACCACCCGCTTCATCATAACTCAATCCCCTTGCACGTAATCGCGGTTGAATCGTTTCTTGTGAAAAACTATATTTCAACTCTTTCTTCAGATATTCTTGACTTGTTTACTTTATTAGAGGAGCTCTTTTATGACCCGATCAAAGGTTCCGCACGACGGCAACAGCGCGTGCGCTCATGTAGCACATGCGACAAATGAAGTCATCGCCATATACCCTATCACCCCCTCCTCGAATATGGGAGAGATCTCCGATGAAAAAT
>CAZGVZ010000787.1:338-2146 GCA_964529145.1 uncultured Fibrobacteraceae bacterium
GGTACGGTTCCGCAGGTTTCTGAGATGCAATCGGAAGGGGGTGCTGCGGGCGCGGTTCACGGGGCTCTTTGCACAGGCGCTCTGACTACGACATTCACCGCTTCCCAGGGTCTGCTTCTCATGATTCCGAACATGTACAAGATCGCAGGTGAACTCACGCCCACGGTGTTTCATGTCTCGGCGCGATCGCTCGCCTGCCAGGGTCTGTCCATTTTCGGCGATCACAGCGACGTCATGTCTGTACGTCAGACCGGTTTCGCGATGCTGGCCTCGTCCAATCCACAGGAAACGATGGACATGGCGCTCATTGCCCAGGCGGCCACCCTCGAAGCACGGGTTCCTTTCGTTCATTTTTTCGACGGGTTCCGTACTTCACACGAATTACAGAAAATCGAGGAATTATCGTTTGACGATATGCGGGCGATGATCGATGACGCGCTTGTGCATGCTTTCCGCGCCCGTTCTATGAGTCCGGATCGCCCTTTCCTCAAAGGAACCGCGCAGAATCCGGACATCTACTTTCAGGGAAGAGAAACGGTCAACCCCTATTATCAGGAATGCGCCTCGATCGTACAGAAAGCGATGGATAAATTCGCGAAAGTGGTAGGCAGGCAGTACCACCTTGTGGATTACTACGGCGCCCCGGATGCCGAAAAAGTGATCGTCATCATGGCTTCAGGCTGTGATACCGTGCATGAAACCGTCGATTACCTGAACAAAAACGGCGGCAAGGTGGGAGTTGTCAAGGTGCGGTTGTTCCGTCCCTTCGACATGAATGCACTGATCGACGCGATCCCCGCAAGCGTTACGAAAATCGCGGTGCTCGACCGTACAAAGGAACCCGGTTCCCTCGGCGAGCCGCTTTACTGCGATATCAGGACCGCCATCGGTGAAGCGGCTGACGGCGGCGCGAAAAAATTCCAGGCGTATCCAAAGGTCATCGGCGGACGCTACGGGCTCGGATCGGCGGAATTCACTCCGGCGATGGTCAAGAGTGTCTTCGACGAACTGGATAAGAGCAACCCGAAAAATCATTTCGTGGTGGGGATCACCGACGACCTCACCGGCAATTACCTGGATTTCGACCGGAATTTTTCGGTTGAACCGGATTCATGCCATCGGGCGCTGTTCTACGGACTCGGTTCTGATGGAACCGTCAGCGCAAACAAGAACAGCATAAAGATCATAGCCGACGAAACCGACAACTATGCACAGGGTTATTTCGTCTACGACTCAAAAAAGGCGGGCACCATCACCGTGTCGCATCTGCGCTTCGGCAAAGATCCCATCCGTAGCCCGTACCTCATCAGCAAGGCCAATTTCATCGCATGCCACAATTATTCGTTCATCGAGAAATACAACATGCTCGACAACCTTATCGAGGGCGGAACGTTTCTTCTTGAAACGCCGTATGACAAGGATACGGTCTGGAGCAAACTTCCCGGCCGCGTGCAAAAGCAGCTTGTCGACAAGAAAGCCCGGTTCTTCGTCATCGACGCGATCGGCATCGCCGAAAAGATCGGCCTCGGGCCCCGCATCAACACGATCATGCAGACCGCTTTTTTCGCGATCTCCAAAGTCATCCCCCAAAACGTCGCGATCGATTCGATCAAATACGCTGTAAAGAAAACCTACGGGAAAAAGGGTGAGAAGATCGTCAACATGAACATTGAAGCGATCGAAATGGCCCTCTCCGGAGTACAGCAGGTGGCCGTTTCCTCATCTCCGGGCAATCCGGTGGAGCCGATCACGGTGGTCCCCCGGGAAGCTCCGGAATTCGTTCGTACGGTAACCGCCCGTATACTGCT
>CAZGVZ010000788.1:0-1867 GCA_964529145.1 uncultured Fibrobacteraceae bacterium
GACTGATTTTTTTGACCGACGCGGATGAGGCTCAGGTAATCGGACTTGACGGGAAGAGCGGACTTTAGTGTTAGCCGGTCTCCTTTCCGGCTAACCCTTCCGGCAGAGACGGCAAACAATCTTTCCTTGATCTCCTCGTGATCGAGGATCTCGATGTTCCTGCTCTCCGCGAAGTTCTGAGCGTCGAGCGTGAAGTCGTTGAAAGCGGCGAAGACCCCTCGCCAGCCCCGGCCGAGGTCGTCAAGTTTCTGGGCGAAGTCCCGGATCTCTTTGATGCCGACTGCGGCTGTGAAATTTTTACATTCGATGGCGATCTGCTCTTTTCCCTTCCTGGCGATGACGTCGATCTCGTTAGTGTAGCCGCCCTGACCGGGCATTCTGACTCGCGGTTCGGTCTTGTAGCCCTCTCCCTGGAAGATTGATTCGACAATCTCTTCCAATTTCTTTCCGAGTTCGTAGGCGTTTGCAGAAGGTTGTGCGTCTTCCTCTCCTGTAACTTCTTCTTCCGACCAATCGATAGGTTTCGACCAATCTTCGTCCTCAGGAGAAGCATTTTTGGCTTTGGTGGGGCTTTTCTGGGCTGAAGTTTCTTGAGTTAGTCCTGTGCCGCATTCGGGGCAAAATTTTGCGTTTGTTTGCTGTAATGGCGTCCCGCATTCAGGACAAAACTTTGGCATGGTTATTCACATAAACGGCTTCATGTACATCTGCTTTAAGGTAACGAAATCGATTGAGTGCTGTTAAAGGTCTGGATTGGTGAAATGGTTTGTTAGTTTTGGGATAAAGGTGATTTTTTAGTGATCGCCGCATGTCCGCTGGTGGTAGTCAATTCAGAAGGGATTGCAGTAGTTCATCCTCAATATCCGAGTACTTTCTTTGCATGACCTCGGTAATTCTATCCAAGTATATCTTCTCAATTTCACTGGGGATCTGGATTGAGTCGTTCAGTACCTGCGGCCTGCTGAGCAGCGGTCCTGAGTAATCCTGATCCGCATAGTGGAATGCTCGACCCTGCCCGAGAGCAAAGACGAATTTCCGTATCGTAATTTTAGGGATGTTGCCATTCGTTTTGTCAAAGATGTAGTCCACCATATCGTGCATGGATACGGGCAGTTTCGGTGAGAGTAATGCATAGAGTTGCTCAGATAGTTCGCCCCTCACCGCAGGGTCTTTTGGGTACCGGAGGTTTTTGTACAGAAAATCGCTAATCTGAAGAGACTTGTCGATACCGACACTTTCGATTTCTGTAATGTCCTTTAAATGCACCTGTGGGTGCCCGGTTTCGGAGTCCGCTTCAACCGTCTCGACAACATCCCCTATCAAGGATTCGATGAAATATTTGAATGAATGAAAGCCAAGTTGCTTTTCAGAAAACGATGGCTGCAACCGGATGAGTTGCGGCTTGAGTTGGGACAGCAGTATGGGCTCCTCGGATGCGCGGTTCTTGATAAACCGAATGAGCAATTCCCGTCCCGAAAGTTTGTTGATATCTTCATCTAATGGTCGGTTTGCCGCCAGTTCGGCATCTTCGGCAACATCTTCTTCGATACCCAATAATTCCTCAAGCGATTTGTATTCCGTGCAGTTTTCTTTTATTACGGTACCTACTGAATTATCGAATCCAATGACATATACTCGCTTGCCGCGTGAAAGCACTCGACGGATAAGGGGGATGAAATCAGTATCACCCGATCCGAGTATGAATATGTCGATTATCGGAAACAGTTGCATGTCCTCCAGCAGATCGATTGCTAGCTGCAGGTCAACTCCGTTTTTTCCTTGAAAGCTGGTCTGCGGGAGATGCCTCATCTCAAAGCCATGTTTCACTAGTTTCCTCTCGTATTGATGAACTATTTCCCGTGACCAG
>CAZGVZ010000788.1:1877-2144 GCA_964529145.1 uncultured Fibrobacteraceae bacterium
CTGTTCTGCTGAGATTGCGAGATTTTCGAAATCGAGATAGATGGCAACATTATTATCGTCCATGAAATCGACCTTCAGAGAGATGTGATTTTTCCGTTGCGGTACATCATTTTCTGCGATCATGTCTTCCGATGCCAGGAAGTCTTCCTTGCTGATTTTATCTGAAATACAATTAGTGCAGTTGCATATCTGAAAATTTCATCCGGAACCCGATCTAGACGTTCTAATTTGAGATTCTCGGTTTCGGATCATTTATATCTACCGTTT
>CAZGVZ010000789.1:0-2137 GCA_964529145.1 uncultured Fibrobacteraceae bacterium
AGCGTAAAGAGTCCAGTGCTTCGCACTGTTTCCATTGTACCGCTTGGTCATTGCCGTTCTTGAAGCGTAAGGAGTCCAGTGCTTCGCACTGTTTCTTGTTATACCGCTTGGCCCGCTCAAGCCAGGCCACGGCTTTTAGCCGTGGTAGTTGATTCGGGCCCGGATTCAATCACTTACCGGGCTGATATACCTAGATTACTTTCCAGTGGTCGTAACCAGGGAATACGCTATTTTCCTGTTCGCGGGTCATAAACCGCCTCTAACAATCCACAGCCTGTGGGGCTGTGGTAGTTGACTTACCGCAGCATTTCTTGAATTTCCTGCCGCTTCCGCACGAACACGGATCGTTGCGGCTGATTTTGTCCACAGACCTGACAAACGGCTTCGGCCGCTGTATTTCTCCGTCAACATAAAGCCAGTATCCGTCAATTCTCCTGAACATCCCCTTTTCATGATAACTTTTCTTGATTCCATTCTCCGTGAAATGGGCGATGAACTCAACCGTTCCCTCTGTATCCTCCGGCCCTCCCTTTCCGGAAGAAATGATTTCGAGCTTGTGCCAGGTGGAGTTTTCCGACCATGAACGGATTGCCTTCTCGTCGCAGGTGTTTCTCTTCTCCTCGATAGTCGAAGAAAGGATGAAGGGGACAATCGTTTTGGCATAGGCGGTATACCGGGCCCGCATCAGCGTTTCCGCTGTTAGTGCGGGTTTTGATCCCGAGATTACAGGCATACAGCAGTTATCATACGGAAGTTGTGATCCGCAGGGACATAGATTCATCTCATTTCTCCATTGAAAAAAGTCATTCCGAGAGCATTTCGTTAAAAATGCTGTCGACTTTTTCGCTTAATGCCCTTGCGCCTGTGGTGCAAAGATGCATACAATCGAAAAAATCGTATTCGGAAAAATCGTGATTTCCGAACGCATGCGCATCAAAAAAAACAAGGTTTTTGTCCTGCCTGGCAATGGAATCGATCTCGGAGATCATTTCTCTGGCAGTGGCATGAGTGGGCCCTAGGGTTCCATAGGCTTCGGTTTTCGCATAACCTGGGTGCTGTGGAAAGGTCATGACCAGCACTTTGACATTCTGCTGGGTGCAAAGACGGATAGTTGAGAGCAGGTTATTCATGTTTTCACGATAGAATGCATCGTTGATTGATCCCGAGATGCTCCCATTGACAGGAGGAGGAGTCGGGCAGCTTCGGTCGGTAACCGTATCCGTTCCGCCGGTAATTGATGCTCAGACCGACCAACCCGTAGATGTTGCCTGCAGCCGTACGCTCTGCCGATAAAAAGGAATAGACGGAATCGAGATTTTCGCTATTGCTTCGCATGTTGCAGTACAGTATTGCATCGAACCAGGATACATACGTGACCGGGCTCATTTCATCCACGGGGCCAGTCGAATCGTATTCACGTGGAAGAGACCCCATAAGTTCGCGGTAGGATTTGACGGTCACTTCCGTACTGTCGAGGGCAAAATCATAGGTGAAGCGAGAGACGCTCTGTGGGCGTTCATCGCTTTGTGCGAAGAGAGTATCGGATGTACCGAGATACACCGAATCATTTTTCGAGTGCAGTGATATCATTCCCGGATAGACGAGCAGCGCATCCGTACCGGCCGTGTTTTCAGGAGTGCACATCAGAAGGGACGGGAGAAGAAAACAGGCATGGCATAGAAGCCGGATGATGGTTTTCACGGGGTGGGAGTGATATATATCGGGAGAAACGGTAGCTGCCGCTCTTTTCCCGCCTTTCGTGCCTTTAGAAAGTGCAAGTCCTAAAACTTGTTGCATACCAGCAAAAAAACTCCCTTATCGGAAATATACTTACTAACGTTCCGGAACCCCGGAGTTTTTTCCAAAACTCTTTGCTTTTTATTTCATAGCAAGGGTCCAAGCCTCACCCTGAAGATTCGAAACGGAACGTGAATTCAGCCGCTAAGAGGTATGATGCGTTTTTTTTTCATTTGAAGAAAACGGCTCCAGCATCTTTTGATGAGCGGGATATTTTTTTTTCGGTCCGCATAGAATATGGAAAGCCTGGCCAGCGCATCGAATCGCGCTTTCAGATATAAAGAAGGTTTTTTCAACTTGAGACACAGTACACGAATGACCCGTATTTCCATAATGAGGA
>CAZGVZ010000790.1:0-2133 GCA_964529145.1 uncultured Fibrobacteraceae bacterium
GATCCGCTTGTGATCCCCTCTACTGCGCCCCTCTTCACCGGTGAACGATCACTGGTGTACATGGAAGTACACGGCTCGGATGAACCGACCTACGAGGCGCGGGAGGTCGTTCTCGGTCCACGGGTTAACGGCTACTACATCGTCAAATCTGGTATCGATGAAGGTGAAAAAGTAGTTGTCAATGGTGCATTCAAGATCGACGGTGAATTGCAGATCAGGGGAAAACCGAGCATGATGAATCCGGAAGGCAGCTTTGTCGCTGCAGGTCATGAAGGTCATTCCCTGAAGGAAATGTCCGGTGCCGCAAATAAACCGGCGGCTCGCATGGTACCCCCGATATCTGATAAGCCGGCATCCGCAGGGTTTACGGCGAATCCAAAGGGCGGCCGCCGATAATCGACAAGCTCATCAAATTATGTCTTGACAATAAACTGATGACGGCGCTTTTTGCATTCGCAATCATTGCGTGGGGAATCATTGTCGCCCCATTCGAATGGGATGCGGGGGGATTGCTGAGAGATCCTGTTCCGGTCGATGCGATTCCGGATATCGGTGAAAACCAGCAGATTGTCTTTACGCGCTGGATGGGACGCAGTCCGCAGGATATGGAAGACCAGGTGACCTATCCGCTTACCGTATCACTTCTGGGAATACCCGGCGTAAAAACTGTTCGCAGCTACTCGATGTTCGGTTTTTCCAGTATCTACCTGATTTTCAAAGAAGATGCAGATTTCTACTCTGCCAGAACTCGAGTCCTCGAAAAGCTGGCTTCACTTGAACCGGGTACGCTTCCCGATGACGTCAAGCCCACTCTTGGACCGGATGCAACCGCTCTTGGACAGGTGTACTGGTATACCATAGAGGGACGCGATAAAGACGGTAAGCCTGCCGGGGGATGGGACCTGCATGAGCTGCGCTCGATTCAGGACTTTTACGTGCGGTATGGACTCAAAGCCGTTGACGGTGTAGCCGACATTGCCTCGATCGGCGGACATGTCAAAGAATACCAGATCGATCTCGATCCCGATGCCATGCGCATGAACGCCGTGACTCTGGAACAGGTTGTGATGGCGGCGAAGGAATCCAATCTGGACGTGGGTGCACGAACCATCGAAATAAACAGCGCAGAGTACGTTTTGCGGGGAATCGGTTTTGTAAAATCGACGTCCGACCTCGAAAAAGCGGTAGTACGCGTAAATTCCAATGTCCCTATCACCATCGGCGATATAGCCAAAGTAACGCTCGGGCCCGGACTGCGTCGCGGCATTCTCGACAAGGAAGGCGGGGAGGCGGTCGGAGGAGTTGTCGTCACCCGTTACGGAGAAAATCCATCGGCAGTCATTAAAAGAGTTAAGGATAAAATCGCCGAAATACCTCCGGGTCTTCCGGAAAAGGTACTGCCGGACGGCACGGTTTCAAAACTGACAATCGTACCGTTTTATGATCGTTCCGGATTGATCAGGGAGACTCTGGGTACCCTCAATACAGCCATCTACCTTGAGATTCTCATTACCGTTCTTGTCATATTGATCATGCTTAACAACCTCGGAAGTTCATTGATAATCTCATCGATGCTGCCTGTGGCGGTGCTGATGAGTTTCATAGGAATGAAATTGTCTGGAGTCGATGCGAATATAGTTTCGCTTTCCGGTATCGCGATAGCGATCGGCACTATCGTCGACATGGGCATAGTCTTGAGCGAAAACGTACTGAAGCGCCTCGGAGACGCACCGCCTCATTGTGATAAAAAAGAAGTCGTCTTTCGCGCCTCCTCAGAGGTCGGCGGCGCAATTCTGACCGCAGCGCTTACGACAATCGTCGGTTTCCTGCCGGTGTTCACCATGGAGGCGGCAGAAGGCAGACTGTTCAAACCGCTCGCTTATACCAAAACTTTCGCCTTGCTGTCGTCCATAGTTCTTGCGCTCACGATCGTACCGTCGGTTCTGCATATCGTCTTCGGAAGTGAAAAGAAAAACCATGGTGCCTCTTACCGGATTATAACAGCTTTGTTTCTCGTGATTACAGGGTTTATTCTGGCAATAAAAATCGCCTGGTGGCTCGGATTCATAGTTGTCGCACTGGGCCTCAAAAATCTCGCGGTTCGCTGGTTGTCCACAAAATGGATCGATAGGC
>CAZGVZ010000791.1:0-2129 GCA_964529145.1 uncultured Fibrobacteraceae bacterium
TGCGACCTATTTCATTAACGAAAAAAGACGCAGCCTGATGACGATCGCCGTCACGGCCGATACATCCTATCTGTATAGTGAGGACCTCGGCGTGTTCGAGAACAGCTGGAAAAGCCGCGAAGTACCGGTCGCACTCGAGTTCTTCACTCCCGACGGCAAGCAGGTCCAGAAGGTTAACGCCGGAATCACGATCGGCAGCCTTACCAATTTCAACTGCCCTCAGAAACCGCTGCAGGTCCGGCTGCGCGGAGGAACCTACGGCGACGACTACATCTGGTACCGGCTCTTCGATAAACAGATCGCCTGTTTCGAACGGCTGCGCCTTCGCCAGGGCGGCGACGGTTGGGAGACCAACCTCATCACCGACGGCATGCTCGAGGCGATGAGCAGGGGGCAGCTCGAATTCGGCGTGCAGGCGTACCGCCCGGTGGTCGTGTTCATCAATGGAAGCTATTACGGCATTCACGATCTGCGCGAGCAGTTCGACGACCAGTTCTTCATCGGCAACTACAACGTGGATCCCTCCACCAAGGAGGAAGTGAAATCCACCTTCGCTCCAGTGTCCCCCGGCACGAAAGAGGTATGGGAACTGGTCAGCGGAAGCTGGGATGATTATCAGGCCATGATCGACATGGCAAAGGACGGTGTGACCGGGACGGAGTACGCCGTAATCAAGGATCGGGTCAACATAAACAGTCTGTGCGACTTCGTCGGCGCGGTGGCGTTCGCGAACCAGATAAGCTGGGGACATAACGAGGATCTCTGGAAAGTAAAAAATTCCAAGTGGCAATGGCTGGTCACCGATTTCGACCGCTGCTTCGTCTACGAGGACTCCTATACGGACTACAGGCACAACACCTTCACCGAAAAGGCGGGGGTAAGCGGGAGCATAATAGGACAGGACACGCTTTTCACCGGCCTGATCGGAAATGACGAATACCGCCATTATTTCAGCCAGCGCCTTGCGGCACATCTCAACAGCACATTCAGACCATCACGCATGATCGGCATCGTGGACAGCCTCAAGGCGCTGCTTTCCCCTGAAATGGAGGAGTATACGGCGAAATGGGGTCCCGAAGGAGGAGTTGGATCGGTTAAGGAATGGTCCTCGTATGTAGACAGCGTCAAGATGTTCATCAACGCCCGTCCCGGGTATGTCTTCGAGTTCCTGACCGACGATCCTTTCGGTTACTCCGGTACCGCGGAAGTCGCTTTCGCCCTTACCGGAGAGGACGGAGGAGACATCTATGTAAATGGAGTGCGGCTCTGCGCCGGTCTCGACAGCCTCAGGTTCCTCAAGGGCGCGCCGATGGAGGTCAGGGCTGTGGCGAGACCGGGGTTTGTATTCGCGGGCTGGCAGGGCGGAACCTCCCTCGACCCGATCACCGTCATCCTGAACGGCGATACCACCATCACCGTGGATTTCGAAATTTCACAGATGCATGCAGTCCCCGCGAACATTTCCGCGAACACGACCCTCAATCTCACCGACAATCCCTATGTTGCGCCCGGCAATCTTTACATCGAAAAAGGGGCCACACTGACCATCGAAAAAGGGGTAACCCTTCTCATGCCGCAAGATGCGGACATTATCGTAAGCGGACGGCTTCTGGTGAACGGAACCTCGGAAGCCGGGGTCATGATAAAACAGGATACGACGCGCGGCGCCAAAAACTGGGGGGCGCTCAGTTTCGAATCGGCAACCGATACCAACAGGCTCGCCTGGCTGACCGTGACCGGCACGACTCTTGGAGACGATCCGCTCAATCAGCGCGCGGGGATCAACGGCAACGGTTCGAACGTCGTGATCGACCACCTGTCCATGTACAACATCGTCTATCCGCTCTACTTCGAATATGGATCGACCACCCTGAGGAATTCCGTTCTTAAGATCGACCATATATGCAACGGCGGTATCCATGTCGGGCGCGGAGCGGCGGTCGTGGAAAACAACCTGTGGGTCAGCACCGGAGTCACGATCAATACAGACGCGATCGACATCAAGGGAGTCGAGAACGGTATCGTACGCGGCAATGCCGTATACAATTTCAACGGTTTCAACAGCGATGCAATCGACCTCGGGGAAGCCGCGAAGAACATTCTCATTCAGGGCAATATCGTGTACGGCA
>CAZGVZ010000792.1:0-2119 GCA_964529145.1 uncultured Fibrobacteraceae bacterium
ATGCTGTTCGACATCACAGCGCTCGAGTGGGACCGGGAACTGCTTGACCTGTTCGCGATTCCCCGCGCAATGCTCCCCGTCGTGCGCGATTCCGACAGCCTCTTCGGTTCGACCGAACCGTCGCTTTTCGGCCGTCCGGTTCCCGTCACAGGCATGGCGGGAGACCAGCAGGCGTCGCTTTTCGGCCAGCTCGGATGGGACTGCAGTACGGTAAAGGTAACCTACGGCACCGGCATCTTCTTGCTGGTCGCCACTGGTCCCTCGCCCCTCTTTACCGAGGACCTCGTCACCACCGTCGCCTGGAAAAGGTCAGCGGGTCCGATGTACGCGGTGGAGGGCAGCCTCTTCATGGGCGGAGCCTCCATCCAGTGGCTCGAGGAAAATCTCGGGATCATAGGCGGACCACAGGAAACCGGGACTGCGGAGATAGCCGCGACCCCTAGCGACGGAGTCTATTTCGTCCCGGCGTTCCAGGGCCTCGGCGCGCCTTACTGGGCGCCGGACGCGCGTGCCCTGCTCATAGGCATGACCCGGAAAACCGACAGGAAAAACCTCATCCGGGCCGCGGTCGAGGCAATGGCGTTCCAGGTGCGGGACGTCATGGAAGGGTTCCTTCGGCTTACCGGATCGCCTCCGGCATGCATTCGCGCCGACGGAGGAGCCACCCGCAACGACGTGCTCATGCAGTTCCAGGCAGACCTCCTGGGCATTCCCGTGCTCCGTTCGTCGGTCTCCGAAACGACCGCGCTCGGAGCCGCCGGCATCGCGGGAATCTCCTCGGGTTTCTGGGACGAACGGACCTTTGCGGAAACGGTTAAGTACGACCGGCGATTCGATCCCTCATCTGTCGACCGTGACAGTTTCGACCGGCTCTACGCAGGGTGGCTGCGTGCGGTGGAAAGAAGCCTCGGGTGGGCGGACGGGCGGCTGTTGGATCACTGACCGGAAACGATTCCCGCAGCATTGCGGACTGACGACCGGTATTCCGTGGACAAAGGCTCCTATCCACTCGACCAGCCCCCTGAATCTGAAAATGATCGTCTAAATACTATGAGCCGGCGGAATTGGTGTATATTATGGACTATTACCGCCTTTTGAGACTTAAGCGGCAGATTCGGACTTCCTGGAGATTCATGGTGATGTAACACCCTCCGGTCTTTTCAATAACGGAAAATTCAAAACAACTCAACAAAATCTTCAATCATTATAGGGGAGGTAGGTAATGCGACGATGGTTAAAAATATCTCTGTTCGCCTCACTCGGCTTGGGGTCCGCCGTTCAAACGGTCGATGCCGATATAACGGGTAAAATTTCCAACCGTGCGAACCAGCCCATAGCCAACGCTGTCTGCTCCCTTCTGGTAAACGGAGCCAGGGCCACGACCGGCGCCGACGGCATTTATACGATCACCACGACAGGAGTCGCGGTACCCCGTCAGGAGAGACCGCGCAACTTCGCCGTTACCCTCCGGAAAGGCGCGATCAATTTCAGCCTGAAAGACCCCTCACCGGTAAAGATCGAGGTTTTCGACGTCAAAGGCAACCTCCTGGACAGAGAGGTGCACCCGGAAGTCCAGAGCGGGTTCTACCGGTACGATATACCGGAGAATTCCCGTGCGGAAAAGCTTCTCGTCATAAAAGCCTCGGTCGGACGGGAAGTGGTGACCTACCGCTATCTACCGCTGAACAGCCACGGATACACGGAGACCTCGCGCGGCAATGCTTCAATCAAGACCGGCGGCAGACTTGCGAAATTGACCGCCGCCAATGATTCCCTGAGGGTCACCGCCGCCAATTACAAGACGACTACGGTGGCTGTTGCCTCCTACAGCGCCACGATCGACGTCACCCTCGACACCGCCGGGGTCGACACTATGTTGACGGTTCAGCTCGACCAAAAAAAGCAGGTGATCGACGGATTCGGGATCAACAATACATGGGGGACCCTGAAGTCCGAGGGGCAGGCGATAAGCCAGCTGTTCGACTCCACCTCCGGTCTGGGTTTGAACATCCTGCGCATCGGCATGAATTCGAGCGGCGACGCGTTCGATGGAACCAAATGCTGGGACGACATCAAGGCTGCGAAGAATCTCGGTCTGAAATACGTGATCGGAACCTGC
>CAZGVZ010000793.1:0-805 GCA_964529145.1 uncultured Fibrobacteraceae bacterium
GCACATTCACCTGGGGGACAAAGTGTACTTCAACTTCAACTGCATCGTCCTCGACGTCTGCGAAGTGCGCATCGGCGACTTCACGATGTTCGGCCCGGCAGTGCAGATCTACACGGCGACCCATCCGATGGACGCGCAGGCGCGGCGGGGGAAGGAGTTCGGAAAACCCGTCTTTATCGGATCGGACGTCTGGGTCGGCGGGGGCGCGATCATCTGCCCCGGTGCGACGATCGGCTCCCGCTCCGTCATCGGCGCCGGAAGCGTCGTGACGAAGGACATCCCCGAAGGCGTCTTCGCTGCGGGCAACCCGTGCAGGGTGGTGCGGAAGATCGGGGAACACGAGGACAGAGAATCGCTTTAATATGCGTGGAAATACTTTCCGCGCAATGAAGAGAGCGATCGCGATGTGTGTAGGGTTGGTGACCACCACTGTGGCCCTCGGCACCTGTTCCATCATCCGCCTGCGGGCCATCTCCCTCTGCAGGGAGCGAATCCGTGATTTGATCTGGGGATCGCCTTCGAGCTGCTTGCGCTCCTCCTTGAGTTCCTGCGGGCTCATTTTGAGACGCCGCTCGTGATCGTACCGCTGATACGCGTAATCGAGGATGGCGATCACGATGAGAACCAGAGCGATTCGCAGCAGGACCTTGAAACCCGTGGCAAGCATGAAAACCCAGATGGTCTGCACGGAGGTGTCGAACAGGTTTAGCATACGGCCGAATTCGCCTTTGAGGGTCACGTAAGCCGTTATCGCGATGACGAACAGTTTGGCTATGCTCTTGATCGTCTCGACGAGCGACCTGAC
>CAZGVZ010000793.1:815-2118 GCA_964529145.1 uncultured Fibrobacteraceae bacterium
GACCGAGAAGAGCCTGCCGAATCCGCTGATCGGATTGATCTTTTCGAAGTTTGGAACGAGCGGTTTCAAAGTAAAGAGAAATCCCACCTGCGCGACGTTCGCGACCACTCCCGTAACCATGATCGCTCCAGCCACAGGCAGGGCTCCGATCGCGAAGAGCAGGCTCGCCTTTCGCACAATTACCGCGAACCGCTGAAAATCCATCGTGCGCTCGGGTATCATCGAGAAGAACTCCGTCATTCCTTCCGCGATTTCCGCGTACATCCGGGGGCCGAGAAGCTTGAGCATGAAAATGCCCGTCAGCATCACGATCACCGAATTGATCTCGGTGCTCTTCGCGACGGTTCCTTTTTCACGTGCATCCTGTCGCCTTTTTTCCGACGGCGACTCGGTTTTTTCTTCCGATGATTCTTCGGCCATACTCCCGCCTGGTTGTCCGGGTTTACGACATCAGGAACAGCAGGCGCCAGATATCCTGGACCAGCTTTTCAACCGTGAATCTGAACAGTCTCGTGAGCATGGGAAGTGACAATATCGCGGTTCCCAGGCCGATCACGATCTTTATGGGCATACCCACGAAAAAAATATTGATCTGCGGCACTGTGCGCGCGACCGCTCCGAGCGTCACCTCGGAAAGAATCAGGGTGACGTAGATCGGGGCGGAGAACTTGAGCGCCACCGCGAAAAGGCTCCCTGTCAGCGACACGAGATGGAATGCCACCCTGCCGCCTGGGAGCTCCACGGCCATGAGCGGAACGAGTTCGAAACTGCGCTCGATGGCGAGGAGCATGAAATAATGACCGTTGATGACAAGAAAAATGATGGTGAAAAGGATCGTTTGAAGCTGTCCCCATACAGTCACGGGCTCTTCGGTGAGCGGATCGACCAGCTCCACGAAACCGAACCCCATCTCCGTGTCTATGAGCCTCCCCGCGAACTGAACCGCGGCAAAAAGCAGCGACGCCACGTATCCCACCGCCAGTCCGACCATGACCTCTTTTATCACCAGCAGTCCGAAAAGAGGAAACGAGAGGTCCGATCCGGGCAGCACCGCGTTTTTCCGGACCGCCGCAAAGAGGAGCAGCGCAAAAATCAGCGAAATCCCCACCTTTACCTGTGCAGGCACGGACTGCGCCCCGAAAACCGGCAGCAGCGCCACGATAGTCGCTATTCTCACGAACACGAGAAGGAACCATCCGGCCTGATCTACGGTGAACGGAAGAGTCATTACGGACGGCCCACCTTCGATATCAGGTTGAGAATTCCGGCCATGTATTCCGCCATCTTGAGCAGCATCCACGGG
>CAZGVZ010000794.1:0-2105 GCA_964529145.1 uncultured Fibrobacteraceae bacterium
TGATGTCCACCGTGTCTCCGACCTGGAAGAGGCCGTCTTTGAGAGGTTTTATCAGGATGGTAGAAAACCGTTGGTAGGAAGCGCCCGTATGCGGAGGCCGGACTTCCGCGTTGCCGGGATGCAGGTTTCCGGTTTCGTTTCCGGTCCAGAGGAAGGGAGTCGAGGAGAGCCACGCTCCCGAAAGGATATAGTCGGATTTCAGGGTATTGGTGAGCAGCGCACTTCCGTAATCATCGTTTCCGATCGCGGATTCATTGCCGGATGAGACACCGTCGGCCGGAGCGTCCGCCGCCACGGAATACGGAACGGCATCCCCTTCGGCCACCCATTCCTCTTCCGCCCCGGTGAAGGCAAACGCCATGAAGGGTAAAAGAGCGGCTGCCGATATGAAACTGGTAAGTTCCATGATTGTATAGTTATATGATTCCGGTGCGGGAACTGTCAATAAAGATCGACTGTCTCCCTGAAAAATGCTATTTTCTCGCCTGTGTGCCTGGATCCGTACAGGATGCACAGGGGAAGACTCCCGGGTAAGAAAAAACCGCATACCATCTCCGTATCCGAAAAAAGAAGGAGCATTGAAGATGAAAACGAAAATGATGCCGGTGCAGGGTGGAGTAACCGCGGCTGACGGTTTTTCCGCCGGAGGAACCCGGGCGGGAATAAAACAGAGCGGCGGTCTCGACCTTGCGCTTCTGTACAGTGAGCGGACCTGCTCCGCGGCAGGTACGTTCACGACCAATGCGATACGCGCCTCGAGCGTGAACTGGTGCGAATCGCTTCTTCCCTCGAAAACGATCCGGGCGATTCTCTGCAACAGCGGCTGCGCGAACGCATGTACCGGTAAAAGGGGAGTTAAGGACACCGCTTCAATGGCCGGGATCGCGGCTTCCCGGCTGGGAATATCCGCGGAATCGGTACTCGTTGCATCTACCGGGGTCATAGGGCATTTTTTACCGATGGGAAAGATCACCGAGGCAATGCCCCAGTTGGCCGGTTCCCTTGCTTCCGGCGGAGGAACGGTTTTCGCGGAAGCCATAATGACCACGGATCTGGTGAAAAAGGAGGCCGCGGTGGAGGTGGCGAACCGCACCCTGCGCTACACGGTTGGCGGGTGCACGAAAGGATCGGGCATGATCTGCCCCAATATGGCTACCATGCTCGCATTTCTAACCACCGATGCCTCGATAGCCCCTGCGCGCCTGAGCGCAGCCTTGAAACGGGTGGTGAACCGCACTTTCAACAATCTCACGGTGGACGGGGACACTTCGACCAATGACATGGCCCTGGTGCTCGCGAACGGTTCTTCCGGTTCGGTACTGTCGGACCGCAGCGCACTGGTGGAGTTCGAGGAGGCTCTTTACCTCGTGTGCAACGATCTGTGCATGAAGATCGCGGCGGATGGAGAGGGTGCGACCAAGCGGGTCGAAGTCCGCGTGACCGGCGGCGCGACCGAAGAGGATGCGAAGCTTGCGGCGCGGGCAGTGGCCAATTCAAACCTGCTCAAGTGCGCCCTTTTCGGAAACGATCCGAACTGGGGCAGGATCGCCTGTGCGGTCGGTTATTCAAAGGCCAGGTTTTCCGACAGGCGAATGACGATCAGATTGTGTGACATTCCGGTATTCAAAAATCTTCAGCCGCTGGAATTCGACAAAATGAATGCGCACACGGCACTGCGTGAAAAGGTGGTTACCATCGCGGTCGATCTGGGAATGGGTAAAGCGTCCGCTGTCGCACATACCTGTGATTTCAGTTATGACTACGTAAAGATCAACGCTGAATACCATACCTGACCCGCACGGCTCCCCGGAATCGCGATCCTGGGTACAGGTATGCCGGAGAGGTCCTTATAGGGCCTTCCGAAACGATTGATTTTTCTACATCATGGCGTCGTGCGGGCGAAATATCAAACAATACCGCCGTTTTTCTGAAGAGATCACCCGGCCCGCGACACTATTTTCCTCATTGATTACAGGTAGATCGCGAAATCATCCGGGAGGTGGTGATGTCTGTCAGGTGGAAGAAAAAACTTTATTGCACCGTTTCGGCATTGTGTTTCATCGTCTGCTCCGCATCCGATCCTGCTGGGCCAGGACTCGGACCCG
>CAZGVZ010000795.1:0-2104 GCA_964529145.1 uncultured Fibrobacteraceae bacterium
TGGTCATGGACGGAGGTTCCCCGGGGCGAAAGCACCGATTGTGTCCGGGTTCGCCCCGCGCGTCACTGCCCGTGGCAGGACGACCGGATACGAAAAACGGGACGCCGGAGCGTCCCGCTTTCCCTGACCGTGCCGATGGCCTTGCCTCCCGACACCTCGTCGCCCGCGGCGCAGGAGGGAGTGAACGACCATTTCCTGTTGCGGTCAAGCGAAGGGACCCGGATGCCCTTGCTGATGTAGGTGCCGCTCACCTTGCGGATCTCTTCCAGAGGCCGCTGGATTCCGTCGTATACGCTGCCGATCAGTCCGGGGCCGAGCTCGATCGAGAGGGGGATATTGTCCCCGCGGACTGGCGCCCCGGGAACGAGTCCCACCGTATCCTCGTAAACCTGGATGACGGCTCCCTCGTCCTCGAGTTTGATGATTTCCCCCACGAGGTTTTCGTCGCCGACTCTCACCAGTTCATAGATCATCGCATCGGTGATGCCGTCCCCCTCGATTATGGGGCCGTTGACCCGCTTCACTTTACCGATAATTCTTCCGGTGTTCATGTGCGTTCCGTTCTCCGGAGAGCGGGGTCGCCATGATCGAACCCCTGGAACTGAAGCTTCCGGTGCATGAGGTTCCTTATCTCCCTGTCCATACGCAGCAGGCGTGTGGAGATCTGATTGTTGTAGGCCGTGCGCCGGTCCGCGGCCGTGGCCACCACACCCTGCGCTTCGAGCGGCAGGTCCCCGGACAACTCGGCGCGCACCGGATGATGGAGACGCTCCGAGGCCTCAGCCGAAGCATCCCTGAGCATCGGCTCGTCGATGAGCGCGCGCTCGGCCGCGGAAGCGTTGACCTCCGCGCGTTCCGCTCCGAGACCCACGAGCGCTTCGACGATCCACGCCCTGAGAATCGGGCGGTAGCCGGGCTCCGGAATCATCGATGCGATTTTTGACCGGACGAGGCGTATCACCTGATTCTGGAGTTCCTCTTCGGCCTGCATTCTTTTCCGTTTCAGCGAAATTGCGATTCCCGAAAGTATGGTACGCCTGATCCGGACGGCCTGCGACTCCGCTTTCTCCGAAGCCTCCCTGCGGATGCTTTCCGCGTTCTGCCGGGCGAATCCGATCCGCTCCCTGCCGATCTGTTCCGCATCGGCTACGAGCTTTCCCGCACGGAGCTCGGCGTCTTCGTAGAGCCCCGCGACGATTCGTTCGGTACCGTTGTCCTGCATAGGAGAGCCTTTCATGGTATCATCGCTTTTCAGGAACGAGACGGTCGTTCCGGACAAAGTGTGGCGTCATAATTTTAGTCCTATGGTCTTGTTGACAAGCTCCCTGATCCCCGGGCGTCCCGGTTTTTTGCCGATGCGGTCGGGAATCTCCACGATCAGAGGGAAATTCCGGGTAAAAATATAGCGGTCGACCGTCGATCTGATCAAATCCGCGATGGCCTCGGTGATGATCACGATACCGATGTCGCTGTCCTCGATCGCGGCCGAGAATGCGGCCTGCGCTTCTTCGGCATCACTCACCGATTTACCGCTAACGCCCGCCATGCCAAGTCCGAGGACCGTGTCCTCATCGCCGATCACATAATATTTCACGGCTACACTTTACCCAGGATCATCAGACCCATGATGAATCCGAAAACCACGAGACCTTCGGCGAGTGCCACGAAAATGAGCGCCTGTCCGGCGATTTCCGGCTTTTCCGCGACCGCTCCCATCGCGGCCGCGCCGACGTTCGAAATGGCCAGACCTGCACCGAGCGCACCCAGGCCGAACGCGATCGCAGCCGACAGAAATCCCCACATCGCGTTACTCGGCGCCCTTCCCGTTTCCACGACCGCAGCGCCCTGGTCACGGCTCCCGTGGCCCTGCGCGCTGGTTTCGAAGACGAAGAGAGTTCCCAGGATCGCACAGACTGAAAAAAGAGCGATGAGGCTGCGCATGATGCTGTTCTTCAATTGGGCGGGTGTTTTCTCCATTGGACCTCCTTGATGGTTTTTATGGTTCCCGAAGCGTGACCGGTTTGAAAAGCTTGCCGGTACCGTGAAAAAATTTCGTGAAGAATTCATAATAGTTGAGACGAAGAGCCTGGATTCCCGCGGAAAG
>CAZGVZ010000796.1:0-2102 GCA_964529145.1 uncultured Fibrobacteraceae bacterium
GGCCCACAAATTTTTCGGAACCACGAACGCCCCGGCGACCAGACGTGTTCCATCGTTGAAAGGCAGTCCGAGGCTTTTCATACCGTACATATACCTCTCACCCGCTCTGGTATTTTCGTCCGTTACGGTATAGACCCACTCCGAGGCGTGGGTGACCTCGAACGAGAGCAGATGACGCAGTGGTACACGTAAGGGATCTTTCCAGAAGATTCCCGCGTCGATGGCCCAGTGGGCCGGTTCCCTGTCGGTTTCCATCTCGTTATCCACCTGAAAATCGTCAAGCAGAAGCTGGCCGCGCAGCGAGACCGATTCCGTCAATGGATGGATATTCCACTGGAATCCGAGCATCAGATTTCCGTTTCCCTCCTGATTCGTATTGACAACCGAGTAAATGGAGACGGGATTCACATATTGCATATCGGGAAAACCGCGGTCACGGGTGAAAAGCACAGTTTCGGTAAATCCCACCGTGATCCACCTCCCCAGGACCAGATTCAGCGAATGCGCCGTCAGATAACGGTCCCATGAGGAAGCGCTCTCCCTCGACGAAGATTTGGACGAAAACGGCGCGAAAAGATGCCGGAATTCGAAGAAGCTTCCCCAGATCCCGAACTCGGCTGCATCGTAGCTGTAAGGATTGGATGAAAGGAGCAGACTGCGATCCGGGAAAGGTCCCCAGTTGCGTTTCTGTCTTCCGATGCGGACTAAGCCGTTGCTCCAATCCAATTGAAGCGCCGCTTCCTCGATACGGCCGCGCACCGCCCTGTCGCGATGGGCGGGATACCATGGATCGGATGGATACCTGCTGTCCACATCGAGGCTATGCCATGCGTAAAGCCGCCTGTACCTCAGTGAACTGCAGAGGTCGCCATGCGCCCAGTAGCCGTGCACATGGACGGGAGCATGATCCACAGGCCTGACGTATCCGCATGTGACCGCGGGCTCGATCATCCAGCAGTTCCGTTGCGGAGAGTCCCCGGATCGAAAGAGCGACTCGTGGAAAAGTGCGGCGGAACCTATTCCGTCCCAGAACATCCTGCTGCGGGACCCTTGCGAGAGTTCGAAATCCGACGCAAGCCTGAAAAAGGGAAAGCGCCAGTTTTCGAGGGGAACGGCAGCGGACAGGCCCCCTGCGAAAAGGAGTAATGCCACGAACGGACACGCGGCGCGGCCGCGTAAATAGCTGTCAGTATGCGCTGTCACGTTCGAACAGTACTTTGACGGTTTTAAGAATGATCTTGATATCAAGCCAGATGCTCCAGTTATCGATATAGGTCAGGTCGAGTTTGACAATTTCATCGAACGCCTTGATACGGCTTCTGCCGCTTACCTGCCACAGCCCCGTCATTCCCGGCCGGATACTGATCCTGCGATGATGCCACTTCTGATAATTGGAGACTTCGTCGGGAGTCGGCGGACGTGTCCCCACCAGCGACATCTCCCCCTTGAGGACATTGAAGACCTGCGGCAGTTCGTCGAAGCTGAACTTTCTCATGAGCTTCCCTATGGCAGTGACCCTCGGATCGTTTTTCATCTTGAAAACCGCTCCTTCGAGCTCATTGTGCCGCATCAGCTCTTTTTTCCGTTTTTCGGCATCCATGCTCATGGAACGGAATTTATAAATGACGAACCTCTTTCCGTTCTTTCCGACGCGGACCTGCTTGAAAAATACGGGGCCCCGCGAGGTGAGCTTGATGATGAGAGCCAGCCAGGGATACAACGCAACGAGCAGGATAAATCCCGAGAGAGCCCCGAAAACGTCGAATATCCTCTTGAAAAGCACCTGATCGGGATCCAGTTCAACAGTGTGCGAAATGAGGGTGGGACGATTCATGAACCTGTGATATTCCCAGCGCGCGAAATAGGTGGCGCCGCTTATATTGAGAAAAACGCGGGCCGGGCGGCCCATCTCCTCGCATATCTGAAGGTAGGGATCCACTAGAAAGCCTTCGTTAGTCAACCTTCGGGGAATGCAAAAAAAAACCTCCTCGACATAAAAATTCTTCAGAACCGTTTCGAACTCTCCGAGGGAAATGCTCAGGTCGAGCTTTTTGATGACCCTGAAACCCCACTCACGGTGACGGATCATCTCATGGTAGAGC
>CAZGVZ010000797.1:0-2102 GCA_964529145.1 uncultured Fibrobacteraceae bacterium
CCGTTGCGGGTTTTTGCGGCGTTGACCCTCACCAGGTCGCCGGCATACGGACCCATATGGCCGCCGATGGTCGCGAAAGCCATCATGGTGTTTCCCGGGACCGAACGGGCCTGATTGAAGGTAGCGGGCCATTCGGTCTGGTTGCCGTACCACTCGTTCTGGCGGGTGCCGTCCTGATTCATCGTGAATATTCCGAAACAGTTCGCCACGTTACGGTCGTTGTATTCCCAGCGCGTATACATGACCGTACCGTCCTCAACCATGGTGGGATAAAACGTATGGACCTGGTCGTAGCCGATTCGGCGCAGATATTTTCCCTCGCCGTTCATGATGAAAAGGTTACTGGTTATGTTCACATTGCAGTCCACATGGCCGAAACAGCGGGAAGATCCGAAGATGATATCACCGCTCGGAAGCACGCACGGTTCGAAGTCGGATACCTTGATGGATCCCAGGTCGTCGGTCAGCTGCTTGGTCTCTTTGGTCTTGAGATCGATGACGCAGATATGATATCCGTTGTTGTCTTTCGAATGCGCGTAATAGAGCTTCTCGCCCTTGTAGTCCGGACAGGGATCCCTCAGGACGCCCTTGTTGTCCTCGATTATCGGTTTGGGAGAAGGGTAATAATCCTCGAACTCGAGAAGGTAGATTCCGGTGTTTGTGTTTCCTGAAGGATAGCCGCTGCTTTTGCTCATGGCGGCCATGCCCCAGCTGCCGTATCCTCTCGCCCCGTCGCTGTTGAGTTCTTCGGTGTACCCGATGATCGCTCCGCCGATATCATGGTGCTTGGCGCAGATGAGCTTTTTTAATTCCTTCTGGTACAGTGACATTCGGGCCACGCGGCGCCAGTGGCACGCTTCGAGATACCCTTCTTTTCCGGAACCGGTGATTTTTGAGGCGATATCAGGATATTTCTGCTTGATTTTGTCGATTGCACCATCGTAATTGGTTCCGTCCTGAGCCTCCCAGTCTGATACGACTGCCGCTGGAATGGTTCCTGGTTTGGCGTCGGCGATCGTGACGTCTCCCGACGCGTTCACCTGGGGGACATACAGGAAGATGGCTACTAATGCAGAGAGCAAAAATCCCTGCATAGACGAAACTGGCTGAGGAAAACCGGATCCACCCTTTCGATCCATGACGCACTCCTTTTGATGTGTTACTCGATTAAGTTCGATAACATAAGCAACTGATTTCTCGTCTGGTCCGGGGCTCGCAGACATCCCGGAAAACAGTGATCGTCCGTCATAAATTCGTTAACCTAGAAATATATAAAGGTTCAGTTTTTTTTGCCTTTTTTTCATAATTTTCGTTCATGTTCGAACATTCACTCCCCGGTCTCGGTTTATTGTCTGCGCCCGAGGTGTCGCTGTCCCCACACAGCCCCGAGCCGTGGTCCGATTGTAAAAAAATCCCAAAGGGATTCCACTATGATTCTAACCTCAATCGGACGATCAATTTGCGATGAATCCAAGCGGCAAGGCAAAAAAAGCGCTATGCGCCGGGCACCTCACGCATAAAGCGCAAATAGTGACAATTGCCTGATTCAAGGTATAACCAAGGCAGGTAAAGGAAATGACACGGCCTGTCGATGATGGATTTCCGCATATCGAAAAATCATCGCCCTACACTATCTCTCCAAGCCCGTCGTGACAGCAAAGACGGGTAATCCGGATTTCCGGTAGAGGTATTTCAGGGAACAATGCGACCGCGAACTCCGACGGTTTACAGGTCGTGGGCGACTTCATCGAGAGGAGTGCGTCGCACTCCTGCGGCCCGGATCCGGAAACGGCAACCTCGATGATTCCCGGACGGATATTTCTCTCTGATTTCCGCCTCTTTCTCTCGGTGGCCACCTGCAGTTGCTCGCTCGCGAGCGTCCTTTCGATCCGTTCGAGCAGATTGCGGCTTTCGATAGGCAGGTTAGGAACAAACCGGTATCTCGCCATGGTAACGGATGAGTTGAGCGACTCCGCGCCGTCCGGCAGCTTTCTCCATCCGGTGATCTCGATTCCTTCGGGCAGCCACCGGTTCAGAGATCCGGGATTTTCACCGGGACTTCCCTTCAGTACCGCGTCGAACGCCTCACGAACTCCTTCCCC
>CAZGVZ010000798.1:0-2094 GCA_964529145.1 uncultured Fibrobacteraceae bacterium
CGGGAAGGTCGTCGAACCAGGCGCGGATGCGCCCGTTCGTCTGGCCCACCTCGAGGAGCAGAGACTCGCGGAGGCGGGCGCGCATGCTGCTTTCCTGCTGATCAACGCCCCGGACGGCGAGCCAGGTGAGGGCCGCGAGCGGGACGATGAGGAGCGGCATGGCGAGGACAAGCGCGATTCGTGCGCCGGAGCCTTTCATGCCGCTTATTGTAGCAGGTTTATTCTTCCACAACAAATCCTTTATCCTTTGCGAGTGCCGAAAGAGGGGCGAGAATGGCCGTATCGAGCGCCTCGTCCGCAGGAGCCGCGGCGGCGTTCTCCGCAAGATAGGTTTCACGCTCAACCGAAAGGGCCGCTATCTCGGCCTGAATCTTTTTGCGTTCGGCCAGCTTGCCGTCGACAAAAGCCTGCCGGGCGGCGGGCGGCAGCGCGCGAACGGCGGCCGGCAGGTCATCATCCTCTACCTCGCTGAGAGCGACAGCCCCGCTCGAGGTCGCGTCCACCAGGTCCCAACCCGAATTCGAATAGCTCGACGACGATTTGACCTTAGCCCGTTCGTAGAATCCTGACTTGTTGAGTTCCTCGGCCATGGAGTCCTGCGCGCTCTGCATCTCCTTGCGCTTCTCTCCCTCGCTGCCGAAGGCAAGGTAGGTATCATTCAGGCGGGAATTGAGCTCGCTCAACCGGTCGTCCTGCGGACACGGTACGTACTGGTACTGAAAGTCGCCCTCGATGGTCAGATACTCGCCGCCCGTAATGCGTGCGCCGTCGGCCCAGCCGGTCCTAATGCCTTCCTGGCGGTCCCCGCAGTGGATGGTGTTTACCACGACGCCCATCCTCACCGCCTTCTTTCCCGCGGAGCGGTAGTCGACGATCCCCTGGGTAAACGGTTCGTTCCCCGCGATATACACGATTCGCAGGTCCGACTCGCGGCCCGACCAGTCCAGCTCATTAAGGCTTTTCTTTATCACGGTACCGCAGTACTCGCTTCCGCCGTAGGTGTCGAGCTCAAAAAGGCAGGCGGAAAGACGGTCCAGGTCGTTCGTAAAAGGCACAACCTGCCGCACATATCCCGAGATAACGGAGTTGGCGTCATTGCCATATTCATAGAGGGCAACCTCGAGCCGGGCCCGCTCCCCTCCCCTCGTCATCCTTCCCGACTCCGATACAATCTTCCAGAGCTGGCTCTTTGCCTGATTGATGAGCCCGTCCATGCTGTTTGAGGTATCGAGCAGGAGCGCAATCTGAATCAACGGCCGGTTATCCACCGGGCGCGCGAACGAAACTTCCCCCGCAAACGCGGCAAAACACAACGCGGCCGCGACTATCCGTACCATACCAGTCATCTTCATACAGAACCTCCTGAGTTCCTTGATAAGCCAAGCATACTTCGCGTCCGGATCCGGGTTGTCACCGGTTTGTCAAAAGATGTAAAAGAATTGTAAAAGGCTGGAGGCGCAGTTCGGCCCGCAGCGCTTCCCCGGAGTCAAACTGACACTGCTCTTTTAACGTACGTGTTGATTTTTTCTTGCGTACGTATTATACTATAGGCAGGAGGTCACCATGCCCTATAGCGCAACCCGGTTGAGACAAAATCTCTACTCCATACTGGACAGCGTACTTGAGAACGGCCAGCCCGTCGAAATCGAACGGAAGGGGAAAATCCTCCGGATCGTGCCGGAAGAACGCCGGTCCATCTGGGAACGACTGGAACCACATACCATAGTAACCGGTGACCCTGAAGATCTGGTTTCTCTGGATTGGTCCGGAAGCTGGTCAGAGGTCGCTGAACCGTGATTTTTCTTGACACCCATGCCGTCGTCTGGCTCTATCAAAAAGACAAAGATCGCTTCTCCGACCTAGCGCTACAGTTACTGGAGAGCGATGACTTGCGTATTTCGCCTGCTGTTGCCCTTGAACTCGAATACCTGTTCGAAATTGGCCGTCTGACCGAGCGCAGCAGGACAATTCTTTCATGGCTCGGGCGTACAATCCGCCTCAGGGAAGACGATGCAGCCTTTACGACAGTGGTTGAAGCAAGTCTCGACGCATCCTGGACACGCGACCCGTTTGACCGCCTGATTGTGGCGCAGG
>CAZGVZ010000799.1:0-2089 GCA_964529145.1 uncultured Fibrobacteraceae bacterium
TCCACCCTGTCCGACAGAAGAAGACCCAGACGAAGATAGTTCCTGTAATCACCAGGGTACTTCTTACAGTTGGCCTCGTAAATGCTCTGCGCCTTGGGTGGGTCGCTTTTTTCGATCAGTGCCCCCTGCCTGAAAGCCGCATCCGGATCCTGCACGCCTTCCAGCGCAACGTAGTCTCCGTAAGCCTGGGAGGCTGCAACCAGGTCCGAATCGTTTTCCAGCGCCTGAGCTAGCAACTTGTATATTTTGATCCTGATAGGTCCTCTGATTTTTTTATCGGGTTTGAGCGGCAGCAGCACCGAAAGAACGTCGCTCGTTTTTCCTATTCTCATACTCGATTCAGCGTATTTCACGGCGTCCCCGGGATCGAGCTTTCTTCTCGCCATTCCGTAATAGCGGACGGCGCCGGAGTCATCGTTCTTATCATAGAGATACGACCCGACTTTCTGGGCCAGATCCACATTACCGGAATCAATGGCGAGATAACGTCGATAAGCACCGATGGCTTCTTCGCCGCGGTACGCGGCGGAGTAAAGGTCACCCAGTTCCTTGAGTTCGCTGCTCGCCTTCGAGTTCATCATCACCGCCTGCTCATAGGAGACGATTGCATTATGCACCTCTCCGTTTGAGGCCTGACATGCGGCGAGGGCAGTGAGCGCGTCGAAATTGGAGGGTTCGAGATCGAGCGCTTTCTGATACATTTCGATCGCCTTTGAGTACTCCTTTTTCTTCTGATACATAAGCCCGAGCGTCATAAAAGTACCCGCATCGGCATTACCCGCGGCGATAACACCGGAGAGAGCCTTTATAACTTCTTCCTGCTCGCCTTTCGCGATAACGATTTCGGCGTACCTTCGATGAAAACCCTTTATGGCGGGGTTCAGTTCGAGCGCTGTCCGATACTCATCGAGTGCTTCATTCAATTTTCTCTTTTCGTAATAAAGGTCCCCAAGATCCCTGTGCGCTTCCGCGTCGTCCCCCTTGATATCGAGGTACTTACGGGTAAACGAAAGCGCCTCTTCCGAGTCTCCCATTTTTTTATAAAGCAGAGATAGACGGCGCAGCGGTTCAGGCAATCCCGGGGTACGCGCCGTAAGTTCACGATACCATATCACCGCCTTTTCAGGATCGTTTCTCGATTCATAGTATCTCGCGAGCCGAAACCGTGCCGCGGTATCTGTGCCGTCAAGGCGGGCGATCATTGTGTCGATTCCGGCCAGTTTGTCTTCCATTTTGTTTTTCCGGTAACATTCGGCGAGATTCCGAAGGAGTTCGGGATGCAGCGGATCATCATGGAGGAGCTTCTCGAGTTGTTCCTGGGCGGCAGAATATTCCTTCTGTTTGAGATGCACCTTCGCGAGGACAAGCCTGGCGTCCCGCCTCTTTCCATCCATTTTTAACGCGGTCTGCGCCTGATTGCGTGCTGCATCAAGTTTTTCGAGTTCAAAGGCGGCTTTGGCGCTTCCTTCGTGGGCGGCCGCGCTAGCCTTGAGGGTTCGGCTTTTTTCAAAATGTTTGAACGCCTCCTCGTAACGCTTGCTCTTGTAATTATAATCGCCCAGGGCCAGATACATACGTGGATCATTGGGGCTCAGCCCAACGAGTACCTCGAAAGTCTTTTTCGCTTTTTCACTTTTACCGCCGGCCTGGTACAGCTCCGCCAGACGCGCGTATGCCTCAACATGTCTCGAATGCACTGAAATCGCCCTTTCCAGGCTTGCGATTGCATTTTCAGTGTCCCCGAGACCCTGATATGCCTCGGCATGCAATACATGCACATCCTTGATGATTGTCGCCTTTGGATCAGCGGCGGCCACCCCCACAAGGATATCGAGGGCTTTTCGGAACTCCTTTTTCTCCATTAGCCCGCGCGCTGCATTTTCGCGTGCACGCAAAGCGTCGGAAGAACTGGATGTGCCATAAAGGTCCGCTGCCCTCAGGAAGTATCTTACGGCATCGGTGGATCCGCGGATATGCTGAAACGCTACGCCGTAACGGTAAAAGTCCACGGCATCGAGGCTGTTTTCCGGTAACGCGCCATATTCTTCTGCGCACTCAAGTTCGCGTGCGCGTCTTGGACGAGGATGAT
>CAZGVZ010000800.1:0-2087 GCA_964529145.1 uncultured Fibrobacteraceae bacterium
GAGCCGACGATCGGACTGGATGCGGTCAGCAAGGAATCGATCCGGGCCTTCATCCCTTCGGGCATGGTTTGCATGATGGAATTGAATATTTCATCCGGAGATGAACCGCCCGAGGCCGTGTTGTCCTGCGCTCTTGCCTGCGCAGCCATCATAAGTGCCGCGATCGTTATCGATATAAGAGAACATATGCTCATTTTCAACCCTCTTTACATTGCAGGAGAGGGCCTTTCGGCTCTCTCCTCTCCTTGTCCCCCCTCCGGATCGTTTCGCGCGGGGGCCGCTCACTTCCCCGTACCTGAGCCGGAACCCGTACCGGCACCCGATCCGCCGTGTGCGCCGACCTGACTTTTGATCGCCTGGGCTTCCTGAACCCGCTGTTGCAATTGAGTCTGCAGCTCGGTTTTCGCCTTTGCGATCTCCGCCTTGATCTGGGCGGAAACCTGTTCCATCGCCTGGATAGCTTCACCCAATGCCTTGTCCGCGTTTTCCCGGGCCTGTTTCTTCGCGGCGTCGACACTCCCCTGGTTCATGTTACGATACTGGTTTCGGGCAGCCTCGACCGCCTGCTTCGCTTCCTGCAGCTTGTTTTGAATATCCGGCGAAAGGTCATCGAGCTTGTCGCCGATTTGCGCCTGCATCTGCACCTTGAGTTCCTCGAGTTCTCCGGCGTTTGCGGTGGACTGCGATGTTTTCGTCTGGGCAGATGCCGCGACGACGAATGCAATGGCCGAAAAAGCAACTATCAACCGTTTCATGAGAAGCCTCCTTCTTTATTGTGAGTTAAAACCAGTTGTCCGGACCAGGTTTCATTTGATTTCGTCAATACGTACAACAACTTGCGTGCCAGGGGCGCCATTTTATGATATATCAATACTTTACCGCTTTGGCCCCGGTAAATGCCTCAACCGTGGCCTGTAGGCGTTTCACTACAATTCACGGCGAAATTATGGGTCCGTCGATGGCCGTATGAACCTAATCCCATATGATTCAATAAATTGTAGGTGTGTAGTGAAAACACCCCGGTTTACGTGACAGGGAAATATATCCGGAAGGCTGAAGGATAATGCGAGAGGAAACCGGTCCGCCGGTGACGGGCGGCATGGACAGGCTGCCGCCAATGACTGGTGTATTCCGGGAAGCGAACCCGGCACAGGTCAATAACAACGTCCGGCCAGAAAAAAGTGCGCCCCTGCCGCTGAGCGGCAGGGGCGCATACGGTCATGTCGCCGGGTTTTTTAGGTTCAGGGTCGGGTATGAATTCTTATATATCCCGATCCATCCGATGTATCGGTTTCGTTGCCGGCCCAGTCGGTAACTGAAGTGAAGTCGATTATGAGCGAGTCGTATGCTCCGTTCTGCAGCGGATCGACTACCACGCTCATGATGCCCGTTCTATCGGATGTCCATGTCCAGAAGGATTTTTCCGGATCGATGGTATACAGGGTATCGCCGATTAGCGTCGTGCCGCTCAGGTAACCGGCTTCGACGACGGAAAGGACAGGTTTGGTGGTGGTATCCATGGGTTCCGCCAGGTACGTGGAGGAGATCGGGATATTCAGCGTATCGACGAAATCGTAAACGGAGTTATCGAACCCGTTCGTGTTTGTCGAAATGCGGATCACGGGCGCCTTGAGGTCCCTGAGCGTCAAAACGGACGCGCCTTCGAACGATGATACCGAGGTGCTGTTTCTTCCGAGAACGATAAATTTCATTTCTTTACCGAGAGTGAATCTTCCCGAGGTGGAAACCGATGCGAAGGTATCGGGGACGGTTGTGATATGGATCCACGCTGAATCCGAGGAAGATTTCTGGAAAATCTCATACCCGGCGGCATTGGTGAGGTTCGACCAGTGAAGGGTAACCGATCCGGTGTTGAAATCCACTTTATTCGTGTCGCTCGTGCCGACCTGGAAACGAAGATTCTTGACCCTGCCCAGATCACCCTCGATTTTCGGTGAAAAATCATACGACATGAAATCGGAATTATCCAACGGCTTCCCTGTCACACTCTTTATTTTTCCGATCTCGAGCGTGTAGATTTGACCGTTGTTCCATGATCCGTCGAAGGGCGAGATCACGAGTGTCTT
>CAZGVZ010000801.1:0-2071 GCA_964529145.1 uncultured Fibrobacteraceae bacterium
GATCGCCGCGATCGGGACCCTCCTCTGTTACAGCCTGCTCTGGGACCTGCTGAGAATCCTTCTCGTACCACTTCTGGGGAAGACCGGCAGGAGTAGAGGATGGGATCTCGACAAGCGGCGGAAACTGCCGTCGCCGCTGCGGGACTTCCGGGGTAAAAGTGTGATATGGCTCCATGCGGCCTCGCTTGGAGAAGCGAAACTCCTCTGCAGATTCGCGGCGATGCTCGAGCGGCGTCATGGAGACGACCTCTATCTGGTCACGGCAACCACGCGCAGCGGAGTCGGATTCCTCGAAAACAACCGCAGAGCCGCGTTCTGCGCCGTCGGGTACCTCCCGTTCGACTCGGTTTCCGCAGTTTCGCGCGTCGTGAATCACTACGGAGTACGCCGGCTCTGGCTTATCAACGTGTGCAGACTTTCGGGAATACCCGTCGGAATTGTAAATGGGCGGATCGAGGAGGCTTCTTTCGCATGGTACAGGCTTTTCAGGTGGCTTGTATCCGTGCTTCTGGAGCGGGCGGATGTCGTATTCGCGCAGAGTGATGCCTATGCCGCGCGTTTTGTCGCACTCGGGGTGCCGGAGAACGCGGTACACGTGGTCGGCAACATCAAGGGGCATATCCGCGTTGAAAGGCCGCAGAGAGAAGAATGGCTTTCGATCAGGCGCGATCTCGCGATAGGCGAAGAGGCTTTCGTGGTCACGGCGGGATGTGTCCATGCAGGTGAGGGAAAAACGGTGAGGCGATTTTTCGAGAAGATGGAGAAGACGGGGTATTGCTGCAGGCTGGTCGTCGTCCCCCGCTACGAAACGGAAGCCACGGCAATCGTGGATGAAATCGGGGGAAACGTTCTGCACCTCGATGGCACGACGACTTCGCGAAAATGGGAGATCTGCGTCATCGAAAAAACGGGGATTCTGGATATAATGTATAAAGCCGCGGACGCGGCTGTCATCGGCGGCACTTTTGTCGAAATCGGCGGACATAATGTATGGGACGCAGCCTGCTTCGGGATACCCGTGTTTTTCGGTCCGCACTCTTTCAAACAGGAAGAGAGCTGCAGGCAGCTGCTCGAGGCCGGAGTCGGTTTTCAGGTCGGTGATGCGGACGACCTCGCCATGCGCATGTACGAAGTGATGAAAGGGAATCCGTCGGAGTTCCTTCGCGCGCAGAAGCGCTTCATGGACATTACAAACGAGACGCGGTCCGTTTTGGAGCCTCTTCTGCCATGAACGGATCAGGTGTCGCGGCTCCCCGCGTCCATATTTTTTCAGGCGGCGATACGGTAGGCAAGGAAGCTGCGCGCACCAGGACGATAAAGGCGATCTCCGAGGCATCCCCCTCCGTCTTTATCGAGCGTTTCGATCGGACAATCGAGAGTTTTTCCGATTACATCGCGAGGATTCTCACTCCGGACATGTTTGGAAACCCGCGTGTTTTCACCATACTTCACGCTGAAAACCTGAACGACGGCGAACTGGAACTTCTTGACAAACTCTTGGACGGTTTTCCCGAAGACGCGTATCTGATTCTCGATATTGGAGAAACAGAAAAACGCAAGGGGGGGGCGGCCAGGACCGGACCGGTCCAGAAACTCCATGCCGCCCGGCGCAGCAAGGAAAATCCCGGGTTTTTCGTACACATGGAGTTTCAGAAACCTCCCGAGTACAAGGTGACGCAATGGCTTCTCGAAAACGCGCGCGGGCTTTGCGGCCGCACCCTTGACAAAGATGCGGCGCAGCGACTGGTCGATCTGGCCGGGAACGACATCGCGGCGATTCATTCCGAACTGCAGAAGATCGACATCCACCTGGACGAAGGTGAGCCGGTCGACAGGAAGATCGTCGATAGAATCGTAGGCGCCTCACGCCAGATGACCGTGTTCGACCTGGTGGAAGCGTGCGGTTCACGCCGGGCCGGCCGGGTGCTCAACGCGCTTGAATCCCTTTTTTCAACTACGTGTTCGGTACCGATGATCATCGGCATGCTGTACCGTCATTACGGGGGGCTTTTTCGGATCCGTCAGTACGCACGCCGTCAACCGCAGGATATGAAACTGCTGCTCCGGGCGG
>CAZGVZ010000802.1:0-2068 GCA_964529145.1 uncultured Fibrobacteraceae bacterium
CCAGTGCTTCGCACTGTTTCCATTGTACCGCTTGGCCCGCTCAAGCCGGACCACGTCTTTTAGCCGTGGTAGTTGGTTCCCGGTATTTCATTATCGGTCGAACTCCGCCGCCATCACGTGTTGACCGTCAGGACCCTTGAAGGTGCATGCGACAAGAATGCGACTTGATGTCGCGGCTACCCTGATCCGGAGAGGAACTTCCTTCAATCGTATAGCTGCACGTTCCTGCCACCGTTTCCCCTCATTACGGGATACGAGTACCTGTATATAGGGCTTGTTCAAGATACCGGTCACGGTTGCCAGCACGATTGCATTGTCATTTGTGGAACATGCATCAAATGCGAACGAAGGCCCTGTATCCCAACCTTTGGACAGGTAATCGGTATCTGCTATCGTAAATTTGTCATCCAGAGTATAAGCGATCAGCGGCAACAGTTCGGGAGCCAGCCGTGTAGTGGGCTGGTTATGGAAAACGAGCCAGCCTTTCGGGCATTTTCGAGAGATAACCATGTTCTTTCCTGCGAGCTTGATGATACATGGTTCAATGCAACGATCTGCCCATTTATGGATAGACCGGGGTATTCCCTTTGCGGCGTAAAGCACTGGATGCATCCGTGAAATTTTTATCGTGCCGGATCGTATTCAGGAATATCGCCTGTCGGGAGCCGCTGGTTATCCTTTTAAAAAGGGGGCCGTTCCAATTGGACGGCGGCCGGTCGCCTCATTCACAGGAACGGAGATTGCGGTGGCAAGATTACCGAAATGCCTTGTGACACTTCTTGTTACGGTACTTTCCATCCAGGCCCGGATCACGATTCTGGAGAACACGCGGGAGCGCTTCTCATTCTTATGGGAACTTACAGACATAGACACCGCTTCATTCGAACGAAATGGTCAACGGAGCACTTTTCTTTCATTTTCTGGAAGTAACGATGTCCTCGCCCGGGATGACGAGCCGATAATTCCCGCCTATTCCTTCACGATCGGTGTTCCACAGCAGGGAGATATCATTGTCCGGTTCGATCCCTCGGCAGTGGCTACCGTGCGGCTGATTCACCCTGTAGCGACGCCCGATTATCCCGATGGGGCATCGAAACCGCCTCAATCCATCTTGCAGAATACCTGGATCTCTCAATCATCCTATTCCCGATACCGGT
This sequence comes from uncultured Fibrobacteraceae bacterium, assembly GCA_964529145.1. Classification (GTDB taxonomy): domain Bacteria; phylum Fibrobacterota; class Chitinivibrionia; order Chitinivibrionales; family Chitinispirillaceae; genus JAFGNB01. Next base: position 1,158 of record CAZGVZ010000802.1, read on the forward strand.
CGCTACGAACAGCTTCCGTCACCCTGTGTCCGCTGAGGTGCGATGCCTCCACCAGGACAGTGACCTACGTCACCAGGGGTATCGGAACGATCGAGTTCCCGAGGGCGGAGTATCGGTTGTCACCGGAAGAAAAGGGCGATTTCGAGAGCATGCTTCGCCGTATGGTACTCAACCATGATATCGCGCGTGGATGGAAAGCGCGTACACCGCCTGGGAAAAAGGCGGCGGTTTCCTATCCGCTGCCTCCGGATCTCAAGACATACACCTTCAGGATCGGAGATGGTCATGAAGGCTTTAACGAGGCAACGAACGAGGAGAACGGCATTCTTAAGATACCCGGAAACAGGGTACGCGAACTTTTCGGAAAGTCAGGGATTTCGCAAGTACGACTCTACGCGGCCTTTAAAGGAATGCTTCCGGAGTATTTTCCGGCGGACAGCTCCATTCCCGATGGCGTGGAGGAGGTTCCCCTGCTTCGGGTGGACCATGACGAGGACGGAATTCTCGACGACGATGAGTATCTGCTCGCCTATGTGACCGGAGCATCCGACTGGGAGGCGGACAAAAAAGCGGGTGATTACCGTTTCATCATCGACCGGTACGACGATTACAGGACATACTGGCTGACGGTTGCCGGGGGAATCGGCCGCACGGTCGTGAGGAGAAGCGAAGCCGCTACTACGGCAGACAGCACGGTGACGCGGTATACCGGCCGGATCCTGTATAAGAGATCGATTGAACGCCGGAAGGGTGATAAGGGCAGCCGGGAATGGATCTGGAAAGTGCTGTCCAACGGCATTCCGACCCACCTGGAACGGCTCGATCTTTCGGAGGGCCTGAAGGAGGGCGGCTGGATCGACGTACGCGGATTCGTGAGAAACGGCGGTACTTTCGATCTGGCACTCGACGGC
>CAZGVZ010000803.1:0-735 GCA_964529145.1 uncultured Fibrobacteraceae bacterium
ACCGGCAGTTCGAAAGTCACAGCGCGGTCCAGACAGCCGAGGGGAACAAGGATGGCCTCTGGACAACCGCAATCGCCTGTGCGGTCATGCTTTTGGTGGAATGACAGGTATACGACCGGAGGCCCGGGATTGAAAAGAAAAAAATTCTCGTTTCTTGGAAACAATATTCCGCCTATCGCTTCCGAGAATGCCCGGTATTTCGTTATCCCCTTTCCCTATGAGGGAGGCGTATCATATGGCAAGGGAACGAGCCTGGCTCCAGACGCGGTTCTCGAAGCTTCCGGCTACCTCGAACTCTATGACGAAGTGCTCGAAACCGAACCCTTCCGCGCGGGAATAGCCACCCTCTGCTCACCTCACGTTCCCGATGATCCCCGGGAAATGCTGGAAACAGTGCACAGAATTTCGAAACCGGTCATCGATGCGGGCGGATTTCCTGTTCTCCTGGGCGGTGATCACTCGATCACTCCGGGTCTGTACAGGGCATTGCACGAAAAATACGGCAACGTGTCGGTCGTGCAGTTCGACGCTCATTCCGATCTCCGCGACACCTACCGGGGAAGCAAACACAGCCATGCCTGCACGATGGCCCGCCTCAGGGAATACACCCGCGATACGCTGCAGATAGGAATCCGAAGCATGTCCGCGGAAGAAGCGGATTTGGTGAAACGGGATGGGATCTCCCTCTGCACCATGCACCATTTCCGCACGAAATCCTTCGACATCGAATCCGCC
>CAZGVZ010000803.1:745-1395 GCA_964529145.1 uncultured Fibrobacteraceae bacterium
TCCAGACCCTGTCTTCGTCACCTTCGATGTCGATGCGTTCGACTGGAACGTGATCGCGTCGACAGGGACGCCGGAACCGGGAGGTCTGTCCTGGGATGAAGCCGTCTCGCTTTTATCTCTCATTTTCGAAAAAAAGGCGGTGGCCGGCGCGGATATCGTCGAACTTTCCACCGGCCCGCACGACCGGAATTCGCCTTTTGCAGTTGCCAAGCTGATCTACAAAATGATAGGCCTGAGGCAGTTTTCCGGACAAGTAAAAATGGCGTAAGGACGATACCGCCGTTCACCGGAAGAAGGTATAGCGCAGGAACAGACAGGATCCGTGTTTCCGGACACTCGTCAATTCCATTTCAGCTCCGGAAAGATCGATACCCTGTACCAGCGATTTCCGTCCGTCACCGGTCACGCGTCCATAAAGCCGCGGCGAAACCGTGAGGAACAGCTCGTGAAGCGATCGGTCCAGCACAAGCTGCCCGAGCAGGGCGGGCCCGCCCTCGACAAGTACCAGTTCCAGACCTTCGGCCCGGAGCTTTTCGACGAGTTCTTCCGTCCGGATCGGAGACGATTCGCACACAATCAGTCGTACCCCGGGCGGCACCATTGAACCGATTCGCCGGCGGCCCGCCCCGGTGGTCACGACAAGGGAGTTC
>CAZGVZ010000803.1:1405-2062 GCA_964529145.1 uncultured Fibrobacteraceae bacterium
GACGGCGACGAGATATCGATCTCTCCGGAAGCGGTCACCACTGCCAGAAGTGGCGCTGAACCCAAACCGAGTCCGGTCCGGATCGATGAGAAAAGTTCCTCGGCGGCAGGAAAGACCGCTTCCGGCCGCCTGAAAGCGGACGGTGCCGCACGGAAAGTACCTGCGCCGATCAGAACCGCCTGGGCGCATGCGCGCAGCATCCCCATCAGAAACCGGTCGGGCAGGCTGTTGCCGCTGATGGTCCTGCCGGACTGTCCTCCGTCAGGAAACGCGACTACGCCGTCCACCGATGCCACGAAATTGGCGAACCATCGCGGGCGCTCGAATCCCATATCGCCGTCGTACAGATATGTGAGCTCCCCACGCATACCGAAACCGGGAAGACCCGGAGTTTCGAACAACCGTTCGAAGGGACCGCCCAGGATTGCCTCGATTTCCTGTAATGATTTCACGCACAAAGCTCCTCTCTCCCGCGAACGACGCTTTCCGGACGAAACCATCGCAGTCCTGGGTATCGCCTGTAATCAGGGGGCCGGAACCGGTTCGGTATCTTTTCCGGGAAGCGCTTCTCGTTCGGGGTCTTCTACATAAGGCCCGGCCTCTTCCCGACCGGAAGGAGCGCAGTTGGCAGGAGTACCCCAATAAACCCCGTTTTTT
>CAZGVZ010000804.1:0-2056 GCA_964529145.1 uncultured Fibrobacteraceae bacterium
TTGCCGGTGTCTTGCTGCGGTTCACGACCGCTTCCCGCCCTTTACGAATAAGTTGACTGATCGTAGGCACTTAGTATCCTCCGCTTAAAAACAATCTCATAAAATAATTTGTTTTAATTTAACAATCAATTACCTTGTTCAGAATTCTTAAAATTGTCCGCCGATGTCCACGAAATCATCGCTGGTTTCATACTCTTCAACCTGAGGAATCTCGGTTTCCAGGTCCTTCACCTTCAAATGCCTGAAAAGACGGGATCCCGTTCCTGCGGGAATGAGATTCCCCATGATGAGGTTCTCCTTCAATCCGTTGAGATGGTCAGTTTTACCTTCAACGGCAGCCTTCGACAAAACCTTGGTTGTCTCCTGGAACGATGCCGCGCTCAGGAACGAATCGGTAGTGAGCGAAGCTTTGGTGATACCCAGAAGGAGAGGTTTGTGCGTCGCGGGTTCCCCTCCCTCGTTGATCACCTTTTCATTCACTTCCCGCAATCTCTTCTTGTCGACGTCATCTCCCGACAGGTAGTCGGTATCGCCTTCGTTTTCGATCCGGACCTTCCGCAGCATCTGCGCAACGATCACTTCCACATGCTTGTCGTTGATGGTCACGCCCTGGAGCCGGTACACAGCCTGTATTTCGTCGAGAAGGTACTGCTGAACCGCGTTCTCCCCCATAATCCTTAGAATATCGTGAGGATCAATGGAACCCTCGCTCAAACGGTCACCCGCTTTTACGCGATCCCCCTCGTGAACCCTGACATGTTTTCCGAGCGGAATCTGATAATCCCTCGATTCACCCTGTTCATCACGGACGATCACTTTGCGGTTTCCACGCTCGGTCTCGCCGAACGCGACGAAACCATCGATTTCTGAAACAACCGCGGCGTCCTTCGGTCTGCGGGCCTCGAAAAGCTCGGCCACCCGAGGAAGACCTCCGGTGATATCTCGGCTCTTGCTGCTTTCGCGGGGAATCTTTAGCAGAATGTCCCCTTCGCTTACTTCGTTGCCGTCCTGAATTTGAAGGTAGCCGCCTGCAGGTACGGCGATGTTGGCCAGACGCTTCCCGTTTTCATCCAGGATCTGAATGTGAGGATGCAGCTTGCGCTCGCGGTGTTCGGCGATCACACGGTTGGTTATCCCGGATCGCTCGTCGTACAGTTCACGTACCGTTTCACCGTCGATGATATCGGCAAACGACGACTTCCCGCTCTTGGGCGAAAGAATCACGTTGTTATAGGGGTCCCACTCAAACAGCACGGTTCCTTTCGTCACTTTCTGTTCGTCGGCGACCTTCATGAAAGAGCCGTAAGGAACATTGTACCTGTACCGTTCCCGTTCCTGCTCATCGAATACGATCAGTTCTCCGGAACGGTTCATGACCACTTTACCGTTTGCATGGTCGACGGTATCGATCGAGAAGTATTTGACCCGTCCTTCGATCTTGGAGATCTCCTTGGACTGGGCGATGAGACGCGATGCGGTACCTCCGATATGGAACGTCCGCAGGGTCAGCTGCGTACCCGGTTCCCCGATACTCTGCGCCGCCATGATGCCCACAGCCTCGCCGACATCCACCACTTTTCCTGTGGCCAGATTGCGCCCGTAACACCGCTTGCAGACACCGGTCATCGAATCGCAGGTGAGTATCGATCTTATAAGCACCGATTCGATTCCCGAGTCCTCGATGCGGCGGCCGATCTGCTCGTCGATAAGGGTATTGATCGGACAGATCAGTTCTTCGGTTACGGGATCATATACGTCTTCCTGTGAAAAGCGGCCGAGAATTCGGGTCGAAAGCGGTTCCATCACCTCGTCACCTTCTGTGAGAGCCTCGATCGCGATGCCCTTCGACGTACCGCAATCCTCCTCGTAGACGACCACGTCCTGAACGACATCGACCAGACGCCGTGTCAGATATCCTGCATCCGCGGTTTTCAGGGCGGTGTCTGCGAGTCCTTTACGGGCGCCGTGCGTTGAAATGAAGTACTCCAGAACGGTCAATCCGTCCTTGAAGTTCGAGATGATCGGGTTTTCGATGATCTCGCCTACAGCGCCAGTG
>CAZGVZ010000805.1:0-2052 GCA_964529145.1 uncultured Fibrobacteraceae bacterium
ACAGGTTTTTCCTGCCTATGAGCAATGCCGCGTTCGAGGAAGAAAAACCTGATATGTAAGCGATATCCGTTGGATCGGTGATCAGGATATGTGACAGCTCACGTTCCCGGCGAAGCGTGCGCAGTTTTTCCAGCCTAGAAACGAAAGCCGCCATGACACTCCTTAATCATCGACTCTTTTTTCTCGTGTGCTTGTTGCGTTTCCTGATCCGAACACCTGCCAGTGGACGTGTATCGGGCTGGGTGGCCTCAACCTTTTTTCGGCGAGCCCTGGAAGAACCGCTCTTTGGCCCTGGATTCCGCTCTTCATTCTGCAAAGGCGCTTCTTCCGGTTTCGTGATCGGGTTTGCTGCTGCCGCGTTATGCACTTGTTGAAGTCGTCCCAGCAGTTTGTCGTTTTCCGGATCGCGTTCGAGAAGTCTTTTATATATTTCCAGCGCGAGCTGGTACTGTCCCTGCTGGAAATAGATGTCGGCCAGCGTCGGCGTCAGCACATGGTCGGGTATATCGAAAGGTTTGTCCCTGCTATCGGAAATACCCGGGTCCTGTGTAATCACGTGTTCCTCCGAAAATCTGTCCGGCTCACTCTTCTTGGGATCTTCGAAAAGCTCCACCTCGGGCAGAACACTCGTTTCCCACTCAGGTGAGATTTCAGAACCGCCTGCTCCATTGCCATTTACATCGACCGATCCGATAGTATCCTGTACGGTTCCTTCCAGGAATTCCACGTCCGCAATTCCGTCGGGTACCTGTTCACCACCGCTCTTCACGGCATCCCCACCCATAATTGTATAAAAGTCCGATGGCTGTTCGGCCGGCACCTCATCTGCAAGATCCTCGATTCCGGAAGATAGTCCAAGCAGGGCTTCTCCGGAGAAGAAATCTTCGTTTCCGGGTATGACGCCATTCTCAGGAAAGCTATCAAAAGGTACATCGACCCGATCCACAGGGACCGCATCGGGCTCATCTATCCCGGATTGCACTCCTTCCGACCGCGGCATCTCCATCGTCTCGATAAGTGCGGAATCGTATTCCTCCCCCTTTCCCCCTTCATCTTCCGCCAACAGGTTGAAGATATCGTCGGTATACGGTTCCAAATTTTTCTTTTTACTGTTTCCGCCATCCCGGGAATCCGAAAACAGTGCATCGAGCGTGTTTACGACATCTTCCCCGCTTGGAGCGATATCCAGAATTTCGGTATTGTCGCCGGTGATCGGGCCCGGACGCTCCGTGCCACCGAAATGATCCTGTCGACCATCTTCGGATACCTGTCCGGCGGGCTCCTCTCCTGCAGGCGCACTATCTGCCGAAGCTCGGCCGGGCACTGATGTGCCGTCCAGATTGACCTCGAAAGTGGCCGTACTTTCCAGAATCAAATCAGGGATTTCGATACCGGATACCCGGTTGGTTTCACCTGCAGTTTCAACCGGTTTTTCACCATCATCGGCCTCTGTAAGCAACTCACTTCCATGCGGCATTTCAACTTCGGAGCCTTGCCCTGATTCAGGACTGTCCTGCTCTCCGCTTTCGCCCGGAGGCGAAACGAAATCGGGTGATTCGAACCGTGAATCGAACTCTGATTCCACGGAAGCTTCGACCCCTGTATTGTTTTCGGCTGGAAAGGAAATGTTCTCCTGGCTGGTTTGGCTTAGCATCTCTTCGAACATTTCATGATCGAATTGAAGTGTTTCCTGAAAGTCCGCGGGTAAGAAATCCTGTTCTTCATTCCTCACCCCGGGTTCCGTAGTGTCGATGGAATTTCCACCGTTTCCTTCGAGGAGTTCCTCCATCACATTCATCATCGATGTCGGGGGCTGCTCATGGCCGCCGTTTTTAACAGAATGCCTGTTGCTGTCGGACTCAAAGAAAAAGTCCTCATCAGATTCCGGAAGAACGGAGCGTGGGTCCTCTCTCTGTTCAAATCCGGATTCCGGTTGAGCGTCGAATTCCAATTCCCCCCTGAGTATTCCTTCTTTTTCACTTTCGGTTGCATCCAGACCACCACCGGCCGGTTTATCTTTATCAAAAATCTCGCCGATACGGTCAGCAATAT
>CAZGVZ010000806.1:0-2049 GCA_964529145.1 uncultured Fibrobacteraceae bacterium
TACACTAAGTACCAAAAATAATATCAATTTTACGAAAAACCGGCCGCGTGTTTCCCGGGCCGAAGGGCTCCATCTGCTTGAGAATGCGATACAATTTCGGTGTGATGCCGGGTATCTCCACCTCCGCATCGGCCATGATAACCGGGGTGAACTCCTCCCCGGCGGCCATCTCGCCCGCCACTCGGTTGAATCGCTCCCGGAAAGGGCCGATCGCATCGGCGCGTATGGTCATTCCTGCGGCCGCAGCGTGCCCGCCGTACCGTTCGAGCAGGTCGGAACAGCGATTGAGCGCCTCGAGCAGGTGGAGCGCGGGAATACTCCTTCCCGACCCACGGGCGTACCCGTCGGATCCGATGGCGAACAGAAGCGCTGGGCGGTGAAACCGTTCGACCAGTTTCGAAGCCACGATCCCTATGACCCCTGCATGCCAGCGTTCGCTTCCGGCGACGATACAGTGTTCACGAGAGGGGTCGAGGTGGTTTTCCACCCATTCGAACGCATCCTTCGCTACCGCTGCATCAAGTTCACGACGTTCGAGATTCGCCCTGCACAATTCCCCTGCCAGGTCTCGGGCGCGATCGATATCGTCCGACAAGAAGAGCTCCACCCCGGCCCGGGGATCTCCCAGTCTTCCGACCGCATTGACGCAGGGCGCGAGCTGAAACACAGCCTGGGACGTGGAGAGCGGCTTGCCAGAAAGCTTCTGCCGCTCGATGAGGGCCCGCAGCCCGGAATTGACTGTGGCAGGCATCTGGGCGAAACCAAGGGCCGCGATCACCCTGTTTTCCCCGGTGAGCGGAACGATGTCCGCGGCGGTTCCGAGCGCGGCGAGATCGAGAAATGGACGCCAGAGCTCCTCGCCTTTCTTCAGGTGGATGGCGAGCGCCTGACACAGTTTCAGCGCGACGCCTACCCCAGCGAGGGAATCGAAGGGATAGGCGCCCCCCGGCTCCTTGGGATCGATCACAGCGCAGGCGTCCGGCGGTTCCTGATGCGGCTCATGGTGATCTGTGACGATGCAATCCATGCCCAGCGAGGACGCGAGCTCCACTTCCCGGTGCGCGCTGATTCCGCAGTCGACCGTGATGATCAGCGAGGCGCCTTCGCGTGCGATGCCGCGGATTCCCTCTTCCGAGAGTCCGTATCCTTCGAGAAGACGGTTGGGCAGATACCAGGTGCACTCCGCACCCAGCAGGCGCAAGACACGGACCAGAAGGGCGGTGGCGGTGATGCCGTCTACGTCATAATCGCCGTATACCGTGATTTTTTCATTTTTATCGAGTGCGGAGCGGATTCGACCGACCGCTCGTTCCATCCGGGGAAAGAGGAAGGGATCATGGAACTGGTCGACCGAAGGACGGAAAAACGCCCTGCACTCTTCGAAAGTGGTGAGCTTACGGGCTCCGAGTACGCGTGCGACTGCCGGTGGAACGGAAAGGACCGCGGCGAGGTGTTCTGTGACGGACTTTTCCACATGACGGAGTTCAATCCGCTGCCGTTCCGGCCTGAATCCGCTCATGCAACAGGCGCTCCGGATCCTGCGGCTTTCTCCGGAGAAACCAAAACCAGCGAACCGTCTCCGTTCTGGGCAGCAAGCACCATACCCTGGGAAAGAAGCCCGAAAAGTTTTGCCGGTTTGAGATTCGCGACCACGACGACCTGCTTTCCCACCATCTGTTCCGGGCTATAGTGGGCGGCAATACCCGCGACGATCTGCCGGCGCTCGGTACCAAGCTCGACATCGAGTTTCAGGAGCTTGTTCGATTTCGGAACAGGTTCCGCGGCGATGACGGTTGCCACGCGCAACTGCACTTTCCTGAAGGTATCGATATCGATATGATTTCCCGCTTCTTCGGAGGAGGCGGTTTCAGGACGGCCGGGAGCGGTTCCGAAGAGCGGTTCGAGCTGTTCGGATTCGAGCGGCTGAACCAGCTTTTCCGTCTCGCCCATCCTCGCGTTCCGAAGCGAGAACCGATAATCGTCCCAGGTGAGATTCATGCCGAGCTTCCGTTCCATGCGGCCCGATATGCCGGGTACGACCGGTTTGAG
>CAZGVZ010000807.1:0-2042 GCA_964529145.1 uncultured Fibrobacteraceae bacterium
GGGAGCGAAAGTGTGCATCGTCGAGGCGATGAAGCTCTTCAACGAGATCACCGCACCGAAACGTTGCAGGATTGTCAAGATCCTGGTCGCCGACGGTCAGCCGGTGGACAAAGGTCAGCAGATGATCGGTATCGAGCCGCTGTGAGGTGAATTCGCCTCCCGGATTATCCTGACAGTGGAGGCCCCGGAAGTACCCGACCCGGATGCTGTAATCCGGACGCCCGCGGGAGGCGATTCTCCGATCTAAGACATATAATCCGGCAAGGACATAAACAGGGGCGTTCAATGGAACGCCCCTGCGTATTGAAAAAACCGGATATCCGCTTCGAATTCTCCCGGAAAAGAGGATGACAATAGGTTTTTCGACCCGGAGGGGATCACGCCTCATCCTTCGGGCAGCACTCTTCGTTGGAGGGGACCTCCTGCGGTATGTGCATTGATCTTCGATCCGTGGCCGATTTCGAAAGGCAGATCATTTTTCAAGTTACCGCTTCCCATTCATGATACTGTATGATAAGATACCGGTAAAGGCGGCGAGACAGGAGTAAACCCGCCAATACACACGGTGCATTCTCGAGAGAAAGCGGCATGGGCGCGGCGGAAAGCATTTCCTTTATCATTCCCTGTTTTCATGAAAATCCTGAAATCGTCATTTCAACTGTAAAAGAGCTCAGAGCCTCGGTCGAGGGGCGGATCGATTCGGAAATCATCGTGGTCAATGACGGTAACGGTATCGAAGCGTTTCCTGTGTTCGAGAACGACGTGTTCGTTATACATCATGAGGTGAACATGGGATACGGAGCATCGCTGATGTCGGGCATCCTGGCGTCCTCGTTCGAATGGATCGGCATCGTCGATGCGGACGGCACCTATCCTGTTTCTCACTTCAGCCGTTTTCTCGAATTCACCTCTAACCACGACATGGTGGTGGGAAGCAGACGTCTGGGGGACTTACCTTCGCTCAGGCGTGTTCCAAAGTACCTTCTCCTGAAATTCGCCGGATATATGGCTGACCACAGGATCCCGGATCTCAACAGCGGGATGCGCATATTCAGGAAATGCATCGTCATGCGCTACCGCCGCCTCTTTCCAAAGAGGTTCTCTTTCACCACTACGCTCACCATGATTTGTCTCGCCAATTTTTACCAGGTCAGATTTATTGACATTCCCTATTATGCACGCACCGGCTCCTCTGCGATCAATCCGATTTCCGATACGATGAAATTTTTCTCACTCGTCATGCGTCTTGCGCTCTATTTCAGGCCGCTCAGGTTCTTCGTGCCCCTGAGCATGCTGACCTTCGCGGCCGCCTCGGCGAGGGCCCTGAGGGACATTCTGGCTGTCAATCACTTCGGCGGCCTTGCGATGGTGCTTTTCTTCATGGCGTTCCAGATTTTCTTCTTCGGGCTGCTGGCTGAGATCATCAACAAGAAGTAGTCGCCGGGTGGGGGAGACGGTTCCGGCGGTGAACACTTCAGGGGAGTTTAACCGTGATACGCGGACAATTCCTTCGGAATTCAGGCCGCGAGCCGTCCCTGTTCATGCCCGGTTGCCTTCGGCGGAAAGAATTTGAAATAGATCCGCAGCATACAGGGCGTCATGACAAGCGTCATCACCGTAGCGAACACGAGTCCGTACATCATCGCCCAGGCGAACGCTTCCCAGAAATCGGCCATTTCGGAACCCATCTGTATGCCCGCGGTCCCAGGGTGAAAATCGATGCTTATTCCGATTCCCATCGGAAGAAGGCCTAGTACCGTCGTGACGGCGGTAAGGAGTACCGGACGAAAGCGGGTTTTTCCCGCCTCGATCACGGCCTGCCGCGGCGGCATTCCTCCATGGACCAGTTTGTTGGTGTAATCGACCAGGATAATGCCGTTATTGACCGCGACCCCCGCGAGGGCTATGCAGCCGATTCCGGACATGATGATCACGAACTCCTGTCCGCTCAGGAAAAATCCCCAGAAAACGCCTCCCATCGAGAGAAACACCGAAGTGAGGATGATTCCCGTTTGCAGCACGGAATTGAACTGGGCGACCAG
>CAZGVZ010000808.1:0-2037 GCA_964529145.1 uncultured Fibrobacteraceae bacterium
AGCATCCCGGGAGCATGGGTGAGTGGGAATACTCTTCCGGTGATGGAATTACCGATAAGATGGAAGGATGCAAACGCCTATGTTGCTTCGTTACGATATTCCTATCGCCGTAGAATTACCAGGCTTTCACGTTCAGGTACTGATTTACAATGCACCCGTGATGCATTCGATACCTTCTCGCAAAAACACTATCACTTATACCTGGAAGTATCGAAAAAGAGTACGGAAAAGCTTGAAAGACTCACTCAAGATTTTTTCATGGGCCTGAGCTCACCTTTTTCATTAGTTTCATTTCATGATAGTGATAATTTGGTTGCTTGGTATATCACACTCAAGGAAGACAATCATTTTGTCTTTTTTCTTTTAGGCATGGATTACTCTGTATTGTCGTCATACGATCTATATAATCAAATATTGTTTTCAGTTTTACAAGACGCGATAACCTGCCATGCAGATACAATCGATTTTGGCCAGACTACAGAGAACGCAAAAGGTCGTTTTGGAGCGCTTCCCAAGCAACAATTAATGTTTGCAACACATCGGAATCGCTTCATTCGTTTTCTTCTAAGGCGATTTAGAGGCCTTCTTGCCTACCGTGTTCCTGATTATAATTTCAATGTATTCAGGAGCGAACCATGAAAATACTCATGCTCAGACTACGTCCTTCTGCAGAAACCATTGGTCTTCAACATTTGATGATCATGGAACCACTTGAGTTTGAGGTTCTGGCTTCTCTTGCACAGGAAGATGACGAAGTCAGGATTGTTGACCTCATCCTTGAGAAAAAGAGGGCCGAGACATTTATTAATCTCTTTCAACCCGATCTGTTGTGCCTTACCGGGTATATCACCCATGTCACAGCCATGATCGAAACCGCCATACTTGCTAAACGGATATGTCCATCTGTTAAGGTGGCAGCCGGCGGGGTACATCTGGAAGTCTGTCCAGCTGATCTTGACCATCCTGATATTGACTACCGCGTAGTACGCAACCCGGTTACTGTTTTTCCACTTTTGCTTTCAAGTATCCGATCGGGATCTGGAGAGCTTCCTCCAGGAATCTTGCGTCCAGGACAGACGGCAGACGATCTTCCTCAAATGGATTTTGCCTGGGCTTCTCCACGCAGGGATTTAACCAAACGATACAGACGGAAATACTTCTATATTTTTCATTCTCCAGTAGCCATTATGAAGACGGCTTTTGGCTGTCCTTTCGATTGTAATTTTTGTTTTTGTCGGGCGATTACCGGCGGAGCCTACGTACAGCGTCCTCTTTCGGATGTAGCCGATGAGCTTGAGTCCATAGCTGAAACTAATGTCTACATTGTCGATGATGATTTTCTTGTTTCACGAGCGAGAGTACAATCGTTCCTTGAATTAATCCGGGAACGTGGAATCCGGAAAAAATATCTCCTATACGGACGGGCTGATTTTATTTCCGCAAATCCCGATCTTATCACAGAATTCGCAGCACTCGGATTACGGACAGTCATAGTTGGAATCGAGTCTTTCTTCGAACAGGAACTTGCTGCGTACAACAAACGCACGAGCGTGGCAATGAATGAAGAATCCCTTCGTGTACTCCGCAAGAACGGGGTAGATGTATATGCAACGTTAATTTTACCACCGGAATGGGATATAAAGGAGTTCAGACTGTGCGGCGATTATCTGATCCGAAACCATGTCAAATACGTGAATCTTCAACCGTATACTCCACTTCCCGGTACGGGGATGAAAGTGAATGAGGATACACTTCTGATAAAACGTCAGGAGTGGGCCAAATGGGATTTGGCTCATGTAAGTATTCAACCAGAAAAAATAAGCGTTTCTGAGTACTATCGCCAGATTATCAAACTTTACCAACGAGTGCTTTTCCGGCCATCAGTACTTCTGAGCTACCTTTTACAATACCCTCCCGGGCTCCTTCTGAAAATGCTCACCGGTTCCATGGCTGTCCGAAGTCAATATATTCTGAAATTGAATGAAGCCAGAGCGGTGGAAAAGAAGCTTCGCACTGAAGATAAACAAGGAATTCAGA
>CAZGVZ010000809.1:0-2034 GCA_964529145.1 uncultured Fibrobacteraceae bacterium
GACCAGCGGCTGGGCACCATGTTCGACATCGACGATGGAGAGCCGTTCATGGGCAAGCACGGCCTGATCGTCCGAATAGATGCCGCTCCAGTCCGGACCCCGGTGTCGCAGCAGCCGCGCCATCGCCACGGCCCGCTCCCGCAGTTCCGCCGGATCACTGTGAAAATCAAGTATACAGGCAATTCCGCACATGACCCTCGAACCTTTCACGTTTTGAACATCATGCTCCACGCAAGACTCATGCCGTCTCATTGAAACGCGTTTCAGACGATAGCTTAGCCTTGACGATGCCACAACTTTGAAGCACCGGCACGTTTTTGTTCCGTTTTTACCCGGCCTGTCTGCGCCCGGAGCTCCTGTCGATAGAAAAGACGGACGGGCGGTGAGGTTTTACCGGCGCGAGGATGTAATAAACCAATTTTGTCCGTTTCATAAGGAACCGTGCCTCGATCTTCCTCCTGCCCTTTCCATCCCGGGCGACTCACAGACGCAGCGTTGAAACGATCCACGATAGGTCATTCGATCCTTCGCCGGGGCCAGGCCGCAACGGCCCGAAAACGTTCGACCGGAACAAAAAGGTGTTCTTTTCCGGAAGGTTCTGTCGCTCTTCCTGCGGAATCGGCGCGATATGGCCGGTGGCATGCCGCTTGCATTTTGCGGAAGTAAAATGACAACCGCGGTAATTGAACGTGAACCTGAAAGAAGGAGGATAATATGGCGTACGGAGTACGCGGGTTACTCGTGGTATACGGCGCTGCAATGGGAATCTGCGCAGCGCCGCAAGTCTCTTTCAACGGATATCTTGACGCAGACATATGGGGGGACATGACAGGCCGTTATTATGCGAACAGCGAGCTCGATCTGGGAATGGCGCTGAAGTTCAGCGAAGATGTTTCCGCGCACGTATACGCGACCGTCTGGTCTGCAAACGGGTCCACTCCCGGGGGGATTCCGGCACGGTACGCGCCTCCGGACGAACGTTGGCTTCCTGTCCTGTTCGACGGCTTCGACGTGACGTATGCCACCCCGATCGGCACTTTCACCGCCGGCGATCTGGTATATCAGTATGGAAAGTTCAACTATTATTATTATAAAAGGCTGAGCATGATCACCCCGGAAAGTTTCACGAGAGGCCTGAGATATTCGGTCGGAGGCAAGACGGTCACCCAGGAACTCCTGATCGGAATCGCCGACAGGAACGGAAGTACAGCAGATGTCCAGGGGGTCACTTCATTTGCTCTGGGTATATCCCAGTCTCTCGGTATATACTACGGCATGAAAAACGACGCTCTGACCGGTTTTTCCGAAGGGACCGGGATGTATGCCGGAGCCGAGTACCGCGGCGGAATCGGCGAATTCCTGTCGATCAAGGCGGACGCGGGCTACATGAGTCCCCCCGGAGATGATGAGCGTACCCATCTCGTGTCGCTGCTCCTCGAACCGGTTCTCACGATCGGCAGGTTCTCTGCAGCGTTCACCGGATTTCTCATGCTGGACGGAGATTCGCTTTACAACAGTGCCTCACTGTTGGACCTCGGCGACGAAATGTTCTTCTATGTCGAGCCGGGATACTCCATCGGCGACCACCTTACCGCCGGTCTTCCGCTCGAATATCACGCGGCCGACCTGTCGAACGATGACGATAACGCGTTCTGGGTGGTACCTACCCTGTATGTCTATCCTTTCAAGGATGTCCAGTGGTGGATCTGGGGACAGGTCGTGAAGTACATGTCCGGCGGAACGAAAAACGATTACGGATTCGGTTCGGAAATCATCGTCTCTTTCTGACAGACAACCGGCACGCTCCCTGCCGGCCGGGGACCTGCGCCGGCAGTACGCGAAGGGGTGTACGAGGCACAACGAAGTGCGCAGCGGGGCGCATCTGAATCAGACGCGCCCCGCTTGTTTGTTTTCTTTTTTCACCGGAAAAAACAAATTTGTATCAATAAATAAATTTATGACATTTTTGATCAAGAATAGAGTTGCCCACATCTTAAAAACTCTCTTTTATCTCTATTTTTTATGGCACACAAT
>CAZGVZ010000810.1:0-2033 GCA_964529145.1 uncultured Fibrobacteraceae bacterium
TCATGGACGCCACATCGCTGCGCGGCTTCTGGAACTGCGGCGAAGATACGATTCCGTGCTCGCGGTCATCCACCTCCGCCACATCCGATCCGCCACACTCCACTTCCTGCAAAAATGCTGCGACCGTTTCCCCACTCCGCCGCGCTACTCGGTGATCGGAAAACCGATCAAACCGGACCATCTCTATTTCGCCCTCGGTGAGATGCCGTTCATTACGGGAAAATACGAGCGCGAACGGTATGATCCGCTTGCGGAACCTTTCGATCCGGTGGAGTCTACCAAAGACCTGTTCCGCGAAACCAGGGATGATCGTCTCGACCGCGATGACGATCCGAATACGCTCTCGCCGGTCCGTATCCAGGCGGCGCTTACGTATCTGCGTAACCTGACGGTTCTTTCCGGACGCATGATGCCATCGCTTTTCGACATCGTGGAAGCGGCAAAGGGGGTCGGCGGAAACGGCTACGCTCTCCATATCCTCCGGCATGCCAAATTCTATCCCTGGTTCTCCCTGGAAAACAGTGAGGAACAGCTGGGCATCGGCATCGATCGTATGCGGGTGCCGGCCTGGGGCATCAGCGACAGGGCGATCAACCTGTTCAGGGATCAACATGTCGGGTGGCGGTCGATATCGCTGCGGCCCGATCCGTCCGAACGGCGGAAACGGAATTACCGTTATGCCTGGAATCCCTCGGGCATGTGCTCACATGTCCCTGAAGACCTCGCGATCGAACGGTTCAACGGCGCCGTGCGCAGGACCACACTGAAAACGCTGAGGGAAGACCTTGTCCGAACCGAAAAATTTTCCGCGTCGGTGAAGGACGGCGTGGATATCAGGGATACACTGCGGTTCTGGCATACCGGAGACATTTACGTCAGAGAAATACCTCCGGAGCGGAAAAAGATCGATACGGTGGTCATCATCTTCGACGCGGATCACGATGAGCTCTATCCGCATCGAACCACCTGGTACGCGGAGCATCCGGACGAATCGACACTGAGCTTCTACTCTACCGACCCTTTCGAACGTCTGGTCGGTCCAGGGATAGCCAGATGCAGCTACGGAGGTCTTTCGATGCTCTACCCTCCAAGAACCATTCCCGACATATTCGGGATCGACACAGGTCATCATCTGCCCTGTCTGGCCTCCAGACTGACACTTGGGGCGCTGCTTTTCAGCAGAGAGAGCGTCGTCGCGTTCGTCGCGTCACAAAAACCCGGTGCGCTGCTCACCAACCTGGCCCGATCGTACCGGAAACGGCTTCTCTGGATTCCCTTAGGAACTTTTTCACAGGAAACGATCCGAAAACTACGGAAGTTCCATATTCTGAACGGAAAAAAAGTCAGAAGCTGGGCTCAGCGGTTCATCGGAGAATGAAATTATATGAAATACACCGTTTTTAATGTTTCACCCGTTAACGGTATACGCGGCCTGTTCGTGATATGTGCGTGTATGGCTTCTCTGAGCGCGGCTTCGTCGACTACGGACAGTACAAAGAAATTCTTCGACAGCCTGGAAACGGCGCTCAGGTCCGACTATCGCCTTTGCACCAACGATTCGGCCGGGCTTTCCCTCGAAAAACTCCTTTCCTGGCGACGCCCCCTCGACAGCATCCAGGCGAGCCCGGGTTATCCCGACATCGTGAGGAAGTTTACAGAAGAGACCGGCATCCGTCCTTCGGATGCACGGCCCTGCGAAATCATCGGGTGGATGAGAAAGATCGAAGACCAGATTCATGAAACGACGAAACTGCTTTCCGACGAACGAGCCCTTCTTCTGAGGAGAACAAAGGATTCCCTCTCTCTTGTCCATGAGCTGGTTTCATTGTCCCGCTCCGTTTTCGACTACTCCGGTATTCCCTTCGGGCTTTCCCGGCGCAACTTTCTCGTGATGGCGCGACAGCGGGCGCTGCCCGCATTGGACAAAGGGAACAGGGTGCTCAGGTGCGATTCGGTCGCATTCGGTTCGCTTACCATGAAAGCTGCGTTCCATTTTTCGAAAGAGGACCGGTACTGGTGTTACGAACTGGAAA
>CAZGVZ010000811.1:0-2033 GCA_964529145.1 uncultured Fibrobacteraceae bacterium
GCTTCGGCTGTAAAACTGGGGCGTGTAAGTTTTGCTTCCGCGGTCCTTGAGGGGATGGACATGAACCTTCTGCGTAAGGCTGCCGACCGTGTGAGGGCCAAAGCCGACAACGCTGTGGTCATACTCGGAGGCAGGGACGGGGCGAAGGCCTTCCTGATATGCGCGGTTTCACCCGGAGCCGTTAACGCGGGCATAGACGCCAGGGCGGTCGTAGGCGCCGCGGCCGGGGAGATAGACGGGACAGGGGGAGGGAAACCTGATTTCGCTCAAGCCGGAGGGAAAAACCCTTCAGGGCTCGAGAAGGCAATAGAGATGGGAAGATCATTTGTTGAAAGATCATCAGGGGAGTAATATCCCTCAAGGATGAAAAAGAGGTCAGAATGAGAAGCATAAAGGTAGGAAGCAAGGTGTTCGAGGCGCTTGTGAATAGGCACGGACAGGGCAGGGTCCGCCTCCAAAAGACGGTTTGGTCGATATTGGAGAACGTCAGGAAGAACGGTGATAACGCTCTTCTTAAATACACACGGAAGTTCGACAGAGTATCAATGAAACCCAAAGACCTCCGTGTGAGCGAGGCCGAGATAAGCGGTGCCTACCAGAACATAAAGCCTGAGCTGGTCAAGACACTGAAAGAGATCATCCGCAACGTAAATAAGTTCTATAACAGCCAGCTTCCCAGGTCCTGGACGATGAGACATGAGCACGGCGTCGAGCTCGGGGAAAAGTTCACGCCTCTTGAGAACGTGGGGGTCTATATCCCCAGCGGGACCGCTCCGCTAGTTTCAAGCGTTTATATGACGGTCATACCGGCAAGGATAGCAGGGGTGAAGAAGATAGTCATGATGTCCCCCCCGAACGAGCATAAAAGCATCGACCCGCACATCCTTGTCGTGGCCAACTTGCTGAAAGTCGATGAGATCTATAAAGTCGGCGGCGCCCAGGCGATAGGGGCAATGGCTTTTGGCACCAAGACCGTCCCGAAAGTCGACAAGATAGTCGGCCCCGGCAACGAGTACGTTACCGAGGCCAAGCGCCAGGTTTTCGGGTATTGCGATATCGATATGCTGGCCGGTCCGAGCGAAGTCCTGATAATAGCTAACCAGCATGTGAGCGTGGAATACCTGAAAAAGGACCTCATGGCCCAGGCCGAGCATCACAAAGGGCTTTCCGTGCTGGTGACGCCGTCCAGAAAAGTGTTCAACGCGCTTCATAAGGACCCGGAGGTAAAAGGCTATATAATCAAGGTAAGTAATCTTGAGGAAGCCGCGAACGTTTCGAACCTTATCGCGCCGGAGCATCTCCAACTCATGGTCAAATCGCCCAGCAGGGTCATGAAACTTATTAGCAACGCCGGAGCCATATTCGCGGGACAGTTCACTCCCGTGGCCATAGGCGACTATGTCGCCGGCCCCAGCCATGTGCTGCCCACAGGCGGTACGGCGCGGTATTCCTCGGGGCTCAACCTGAGGAGCTTTTTTAAGAGTTCGCACATAATTTCGTATTCAAGAAAGGCAGTATGCGCTTCTTCGCAGTGGGTAAGGGACCTTACTGCCCTTGAAAAGCTCGAGGCGCACTGGGAATCCGTGAAAGTGCGCTGTGAATAACGCGCCTCGCCCCGGCCATATCCGGCGACTGCCGGCGGTCCGGGATCGGCGATTGAATGGAGGTTCAAATGGGCATATTCGGGAACAAGAAACTTTTTGACGACAGAAAGACCAGCTATTCCAGGAAAAGTAAAGAGACAGAGATAGAGATAAAAAACCTCAATATTGACGGCACAGGAAGATCGGTTATTTCCACGACCATAGGTTTTCTTGACCATATGCTCACTCTCTTCGCCTATCATGGGTATTTCGATATAGATATGAACGCCAAGGGTGATACGCATGTTGATAATCATCATCTGAACGAGGATATAGCTATAGCTCTTGCGGAGGCTTTCAAGAAGGCCCTCGGGGATTCCAGAGGCATCGTACGCACCGCCTCCGCGTATGTTCCGATGGATATGGCAATGGCCAGGGTGGCCGTGGATC
>CAZGVZ010000812.1:0-2020 GCA_964529145.1 uncultured Fibrobacteraceae bacterium
TTGTCAATATCCTCCGGTTTGAAAACCGTACGAAACGTAATCGCTGTTATTGATCGGTAGCGGCACCTTCATCACCCACAAAAATGGCCGCCGCTCGAAAGCAGCGGCGGATGCCGCTGGTCCGGTTATGCTGACCTACGGTTAACGGGACGAGGGGCATAGGAAACCTGCACTCAAGTGCAGGGCACAAAATGGGTATTCATTCTGTTCACTCGTTAAGGGCACACGCGCGCACCGGTTCCACCGAGTTTGCGACGCAGTACCTTGCGTATTTTCCCGATTTCGTTAAAGCATTAGGAGGCAAAACGTTTGCACGCGGAAGCGCCTACTCAGGTACGCCGGGGCAGCGCTGTGGCTGCCGCCAGAGATACGTAGCAACCGCCGGGTCGGCAAGGGGACCTATTTGGTGCAGTTCCTATTCTCGGCCAATCGGGAAGAAGCATATGGAAAACAGAAAATTCGTCCTGCGCTGGTATTGACGCCGAGTCACATCGCCGTTGACCTGATCGTCTTCCGTATGATACGATAGTACATCGAATCCGTGGATGCCCCCCCCCGCGTCAGGAAAAGGGTTCGCTGTATGAGCGAAACGACAAACGGGAACATATCCCTCGAACATCTCGCCCCACGACTCGTCGACGACGCGCATCGATCTTATGAGAAAAGGGCGAAACAGTAGAATCCGCCATATCCGCCGCCCCGACATCCGTTCGCCTTCGGTAATAACGAACATTTGATTTTTTGCACCCCAATATCGTACTATTATGAAAAAATACTGCCGCAACTACAAAGGAAACCATGATGCGGGCGTTTCATTTCGAATTTCCAATCGTAAAACAGCGGGCAAGGAAGATCCTATTTTTTTAATAAATTAACGCTGATCCCCCTTCTGACAACCCTCCCTCTCCGCAGCGACGAATACCAATCAATCAAGGCTGAACGGGAAACCCGCGACAGCGCCCTGCAGTGTTCCTTTGTCCGGCTCATGCAGACCCGGGCTTCCGATTCATTGCATAATGGCGCATACATTCTCCTTTTCTGTTGCCGTTCATTTACCGGCCGATCGTTACGAACCTTTCGGAGAAGATTCCGGAAAATAGTTCCCTGCATCTCTATACCGATATCCGGGGCGTAACCTACGTACCGCTCAAGGGGAACATCGTCGAAAGATCGAATGTCAATCAACAGCCATTGCGGACAATAAACGGGGAAACATCCATTGTCGCGTCGGATATTAGGCTATATAAAGGGACTGCCGACATCGGCGGCGCCTGCAGTGCGGCGCTTACCGACTTTCATTTTTACGATTCACCGGCATTCCTTCCCGGTACGACCCACGAAAATGAAAAAACACCTTCCACTTTTTCGTCCGAATGTCTTCGCTTCTCACTGGTAAGTCAGCACCGATACAAGATGAAAATGGGAGACTCAATTCTTAAAATGTAAGAATTTGGCAAAGCTGTATTAAGGAGGAATAAGCCATGTCGGAAACGCAGGGTATTCCGTGACGAGCGCCACAATAGCTCATCAATTTTTAACCGATGCCTGCGATACCTGAAAATTACACAGACCCCGGAGGTCGAAGCATCCGTTGACAACTTCCCCCTGATATGCTATATTACTAGGCTATGCATACTATCAGCATCAAACGCGAGAGTGATTGTGAGGGATTATTGATCCTGATAGGGTGACTATTTTCGATCGGTAACTCGCAAGCCACCTGTCAGGAATGACAGGGGGCTTTTTTATTTCCTCAACCTCAATAAAGGAGCTGCTTATGAACAGCATCAAAGAGATGGTACGTGACCGCAAGAAGGTCAGGTTACGAGATTTTTGATCCGTTGGATTTTCTGGCTGCCGTAACACAACATATTCCCAACAAGGGTGAGCATCAGGTAAGATACTACGGCTGGTACTCGAATAAGCGCCGCGGGATGCGTAAGTCACCTCAAGCAGATTCCTGCACTTTCGGCCCGGATGAATACTGGGAGAAACTTGAGTGTGATACCGATTACCGGAA
>CAZGVZ010000813.1:0-2020 GCA_964529145.1 uncultured Fibrobacteraceae bacterium
AGAAACAAGAAGAACGTTATACGTTCAATTTAGCCGTCTTACTCCACTGGCGGAGCCAGCGGTTTCCGTTCACGAACCCCTGGAAGTGTTGACTCCAGATGCTCAACCTGTCAGTAAGTAATGACCCTTTTCTTCCTGTACGGCAGGTAATCGTCCCGGCAGGTCCTCCCTGAGCGGAGGCGTTCTCTCTAAGCTACCTTGTCCATTTTCCGGCCCACAATCCCGGACCTTCGAGATAGGCGTCGTTTCCTCTCGCGTCGATAGCCGCGATCAGCGGAAAATCGGCTACTTCCAGTTCGTACACCGCTTCAGGCCCGAGATCCCCGTAGCAGACGACACGTGATCGCTTGACGCATCTGCCCAGCAGAGCCCCGGCGCCGCCTGTGGCCGCGAAGTAGACGCACCCGTTTTTTTTCAGCGCTTCGACCACATCGGCGTTCCTGTCACCCTTACCTATGATTCCCCGCAGCCCTGTTTCTGCGATCAAACGTGGAGTATACCGGTCCATGCGCGAGCTCGTCGTCGGTCCTGCGCTGCCGGCCGCGCAGCCGGGCCTCGGTGGAGTGGGCCCGGTATAGTAAAGTATCTGTCCGCGCAGGTCGACCGGAAGCGGCTCTTTACTCTCTATGGATTCCATGAAACGCCTGTGGGCCGCATCACGGGCTGTATAGATGACACCCGAGATCGATACGCGGTCTCCGCTCGCGATGGAGTTCACGATTTCACAGGATACCGGGGTTCTGAGCTTGTGCGATTTTTTTCCGTTCAAATCTCGACCTTTGCCTTCCGCGCCGCATGGCAGTTCAGGTTTACCGCTACCGGAAGCGAGGCGATATGGCAGGGAAACGTTTCAACATGTACCGCCAGTGCGGTAATCACTCCACCAAGTCCCTGGGGACCGTTTCCCGTATTGTTGATCCTATCGAGTATCTCCTCCTCGAGACGACGATAGCGGATGTCCTTATGAAACGACCCTGCGTCGCGCAGCAGAGCCTTTTTCGCAAGTAAGGCGGCAGTTTCGGCTGTTCCTCCGATGCCGATTCCGACGATCACCGGCGGGCAGGGATTACCTCCCGCTTTCCGTACAGTCTCCACCACGAAATCGACCACACCCTCCTTTCCATCGGAAGGTTTGAGCATCGCCAGTGCGCTCATGTTTTCGCACCCTCCGCCTTTGGGAAGTATCGTGAGGGTAAGGGTATCGCCGGGCACGCACTCCAGATGAAGCAGGGCCGGGGTGTTGGTCATGGTATTTTTCCTGTCGAACAGGGGATCTTCGACGATCGAGGCGCGGAGATACCCGTCACGGTACCCCTGCCTGCAGCCTTCGTTCACCGCATCCTCGATGCCTCCCCCCGTGATCCTGCACTCCGATCCCATCTTGATGAAAAAGAGAGCGCTTCCCGTATCCTGGCACAGGGGTCTGAGTTCGGCTGCCGCTATGGAGGCGTTTTCGATACATTGACCGAGTATCTCCCTGCCCTGAGGCGAAAGCTCCCTTTCATGGGCCCTCTTCAGCGCGTCAAGGAGATCGGCGGGCAGTTCGAAAGCGGCGGTCATGCACAGGTCGCGTACCGCGGAAACCACGGAATCGAAAGTGACGGTTCTCATGAGATCCAGTTTTTCGCATCGTCAAGAAGCTTCGCCGCCAGCCTCTCCATGCGGGTCCGGTACTCCGTGATGTCCGGTACACGGCGGGCGACGCCGCTCTCTACGGCGGCGCGGGCGACCGCAACGCTCTCCTCGACCAGGACGCGGGGATCGAGGGGTTTGGGAATGATGTAGTCCGGGCCGAACCGCAGGGAAGAAACATTGTAGGCGTCAAGAACCGTTCGCGGCACATCACTTTCCGCTCTGGCGAGCCGGGCGAGGGCATGCGTCGCCGCGACCTTCATTTCCTCGTTGATCGTCGAGGCGCGCACATCGAGCGCTCCCCTGAAGATGAAGGGAAACCCGAGGACATTGTTGACCTGGTTTGGGTAGTCGGACCTTCCGGTCGCCATGATGAGGTCAAACCAGG
>CAZGVZ010000814.1:0-2020 GCA_964529145.1 uncultured Fibrobacteraceae bacterium
AACACGTCCGGATTCCCTTTCTGGTACGATGTCCACAGGAGGGTGCTCTTGTCGATGAAGGCCGGAAAAATGTTCACCTTGTCGTTGTTCGTGAGGTTCACCTGGCTGCGTCCGTCGAAATCCATTATGGCGATGTTTTTCTTTTTCCCCTCGGTCCTCACGTACAGGATTTTGCTTTCAAAAATACCCCTGTCCCCGAAGAGCATCTCCACGATCTCGTTGGAATAGCGATGGGCCATGCTGCGGAGAAACCTGGTTTCTCCTTTGTATTTTTTGCCGATGATAAGTTCCCTGTTCGCCGCGTCGCGGAGAAAACATTCGATGATGACCTTGTCTCCGTCGACCGTGTACTGGCCGTCGATATAGATGCCGATTCCCGAGTCCGCGAAAGCCGCGCTGTCGAAGGCCGCAAGTCTGGTCACCATGAAACGGCCGCAGAAATCGAGGTCAGACGCGATGACCTCTCCAGGCTGGTCCCTGGTCACGGCCGGGCCTTCAGCGGGAGCGAAATCGATCACCCCGACGGGTATGCTGTCGAACTTGGAGGCGTACACCTCGAGATCGAATTTTTCCGGGTATGCGAGCGTGCCGCATCCAGCTGCGAGAAGCAGCATCGTCAATATATGCAGTTTCATGAACGTTTCCTGGTGGGAATGAGTGTACAATTAAGATCCAGCCGGTCGCCTTCGAATCCCGGGGGCAGTTTGCCGAACGGGGCCGCGAGCCTGACCGCCCTGAGCGCGAGGTCGTCGAGGTGCCCGTTGCCCGACGAGGTATGGATCGACGGCTCGGAAATGGTGCCGTCCTGATTAATGACGAACGAGACCACTACCTTTATGTCGCGGTTTTCGGAACCGGGGTTCCAGTACCTTTCGAGTTTCTGCTGGACGCTGTTCAGGTACCAGTGATATTTGAAGTTTCCCACAGCGGCGATCTGTGCGGGAGAGGGTATTTCATCGAGTATCGAGGCAAGCTCGTCGAGATTTTCCTGAATTGGACGCGCCGCTTCCTTTTCTTTGCGCGCTTCGCGCTTTCTCCGGGGCGCGTCCTTGGCCGGCATCTGCCGGGGCTGCGGGGCTGCTGCCTCCTGAGGCATTCGCTGGCGCCGCGCGTCATCGTTCACCGGAACGCGTCTGACCGGATTGGGGCGCAGCGGAGAGGCGACGAGCTGAAACGTTTTGGGCCGCTCGAACCGCCTGCTCTTGTGAAACATCCTGCTCATGACAGGCAGCACCACCAGAAACAGGAGATGGAACGCTACCGAAAGCGTGAGTACGGACGGTGCGGGGAGTGTGCGGAACGGTTCCCGGTCGATCGACGGCACCGTTTGCGGATTCATTACAACCTGCCCGTTTTGTCGAGGGGAAGCGTCAAAAAGCCGAGTTTCACAACGCCCGCGTTCTGCAGTTCGGAAATGACCAGAATCACCATTCCGTAGGGGACCTTCCTGTCCGCGTTGACAAATACGGGCAATTCGGTCCGGCCCATGTACATGCTCCTGAATTCCCGGCGGAAATCGACCAGCGCCACCTTGAGCTGGTCGATGAAGATCTCGTTGCGCTCGTTGATGGTGATCTGGATCGATTCGTTCGCTTCCACGTTGTCGGACTCGGTTTTCGGCAGGTCCACCTGGACGCCCTGCGTCATCATAGGGGCGGTGATCATGAAAATGATCAGGAGCGCGAAAACGACATCGATGAGATTGGTCAGGTTGAGTTCGCTTACGATGCGCCGGCGTTGGTATTTTCTTTTGCTCATAGATTCTTTTCGGAAAAGTCTCCCCGGATTTCGACCGATGACGAACAGGCAAGTCCGGTCATTTTACCGAGGATCCGTGGGAGGGACGTTCTGTGTACAGCAGATTGAAAAGCTCGCGCCGAAGCCGTATGAGCAGGAGATCCTTGAACTCGTCCATTTCGGTCTCGATCTGCTCCGACCTGCTGTTGAAAAAGTTGTAAAAGAAAAGCGCTGGAATCGCGACCGCGAGCCCGACGATGGTGGTTATGAGCGCCTCGGCTAT
>CAZGVZ010000815.1:0-1425 GCA_964529145.1 uncultured Fibrobacteraceae bacterium
CGGCTTTCGAGCATGGAGATCCCCTCGGACATACGGGATATGGAAAAAGAGATAGCCGATGTCGTCAAGGAGAAGGAACTCGCCGTGGAGCAGCAGGAATTCGAGCGGGCGGCGAAACTCCGCGACAAACAGGAAAAACTCAAGGGAACGCTTCTCGAACAGAAGGCCCTCTGGCGCAAGTCGAAAGCCGAGGAGCGGCTTCTGGTCGATGAATCCACGATCGCCGAGGTGCTCTCGACCATGACCGGTATCCCGCTCTCCCGGCTTGCCGAAGAGGAATCGAAGAAAATCCTCCATCTCGAGGACGAACTGCGAAAGAGGGTCATAGGACAGGATGCTGCACTCCAGGCGATCGCCAAAAGTATCCGGCGTTCACGGGCCGGACTTCACAATGCAAAGCGGCCCATCGCCTCGTTCATCTTTCTGGGCCCCACCGGTGTCGGTAAAACCGAACTGGCCAAGACACTCGCCCAGTCTCTATTCGACTCCGATGACGCGCTGGTCCGGATCGACATGTCCGAATATATGGAAAAATTCGCGGTGTCGCGCCTTATGGGAGCCCCTCCGGGTTACGTGGGTTACGAGGAGGGCGGACAGCTTACCGAAAAAATCCGGAAAAAACCGTATTCCGTGATCCTGCTTGACGAAATCGAGAAGGCCCATCCGGACGTCTTCAACATTCTCCTGCAGATCCTCGATGACGGGCTGTTGACGGATTCCTATGGAAGACACGTGAATTTCCGCAACACGATCATCATCATGACCTCCAACGCCGGAACGCGTGATGTCAAGAAAAGCGGAACGGTGGGTTTCGGAAAAACTAGCGAAACCAACGATTACGAGGCCATGAAGTCCAAGGTTATGGACGAGCTCAAGAGGATCTTCAACCCGGAGTTTCTCAACAGGGTCGACGAGACGATCGTTTTTTCGGCGCTCACGAAAAACGAAATCGCGCAGATCGTCGATATACAGCTCGCCGAGGTCTCCGGCCGTCTGGTAGACCGCAACATCACCATGGATATCGCCCCGGAGGTCAAATCGTACGTGGTCGATCAGGGTTTCGATCCCATACTGGGCGCCAGGCCCCTGCGCAGGGCGATACAGAGACTGATCGAGGACCCGATGTCGGAAGAGTTTCTCAGCGAACGCTTTCACGACGGCGACACCATCCGGCTCGAGATGAAGGACAATGCGATCGTGTTTACGAAAGTAGAACCGGAACATGCGGCCCCGTAAGTGGGTACTGGTCGCCGCGTTCGCATTCTTTCTCTCAGGCATAGTCGTTTTTATCGGTAAAAGATCGCTAGAACGGAACAGGAATCTCGAACACTTTCTGATCGAAGCGGTCACCTCGAACATCAATGGAACCTGTACGGTCGGCGCGGTCCGTATAGGTTTTTTTTCGGTATACCTCCACGATGTGGG
>CAZGVZ010000815.1:1435-2019 GCA_964529145.1 uncultured Fibrobacteraceae bacterium
TCACCATCCATGAAATCAAGGCCGGCATATCGTTTACGCGGCTTTTGGGGAACCGCGGGGACATCTCCCGCGCCATCAGCCAGGTGATCCTGATCGAACCGCGGCTCGACCTGACGCTCGCCCGTCTCCGCAACTCCGGCCTCCCCGGCCGCGATTCCGTCTCCGGAGATTCCGGAACCGCCGTCCTTTCTACACGCTCCGCCGCAGGATCGCCCCGGGGATCACTGAGCGTCAAGAACGGCATAATCAGGTTGATTGACGAAAAAGGCCTCGCGGCGCTGAGCGCCGAGCGGCTCGAGGGAAAACTCTCGAACGGCCCCGACGAGATCGTCCTGGATCTTGACGGGCGTCTGGGAGCCCCGAAAAAGAACCTTTCGCTCCAGGGGATTTTTCTCTGGAAAGGCGGCAACCACCACGTGTCCCTCCATCTTGCCGATGCCCGCCTGATTGAACCCCTGAGAATAGGAGAAACGGTCGTTGCCGCCGGGACGCTCGACGGAACGATCGAATGCACCTTTTCCGACAGGATTTCTCTCGACAGCATCGAGCTGCACGGATCGATGCGGAGTTCCGGCGGAGCGATG
>CAZGVZ010000816.1:0-2017 GCA_964529145.1 uncultured Fibrobacteraceae bacterium
CGGGGCATGAACCTGCTCGCCCGCGGCATCCATCCCGTCAAGAAGACGCCCTGGGTCGTAACGGCGCTTCTTGTCTTGGCACTGTTAACGACGGGTATCTTCTATCTCGTCTCACCGCTCCGGGTCGAGGAGCGCCGGATCGCGGAGCTCGACCGGCTGATCGCCTTGCACAAAGACGATATCCGCAAGGTGGAGGCCCTCAAGCGGGAGGTGGAGATCATCGATGCAGAGATTGTTGCCATCAACCGCTTCAAGGAAGACCGGCCCGCTGCGATGCAGATCCTGAAGGAGCTGACGACGATCATGCCGAAGAATTCCTGGCTCTCTCGGGTGCGCATCACCGACAGCGGCATGGACATCGAGGGATACGCCGCCGCCGCAACGGAGATTCTGCCCAGGCTCGAAGCGTCCCGCTATTTCAAGAAAGCGGAGTTTACGTCGTCCACGATACGTGATGCGAGACTCAACGCCGAACGGTTCATGATTCGGATGGAACTGGAAGGAAGCAAGACCCATGGACAGGGAATGGTTAAAAAGAAATAACTTCCTTATGGCGGCCGTTCCCGCAGCCGTCGTGCTGTTCGTACTCGTCGCCTATCAGTACGGCTACCTGCGCCTGGAGGCGGAAGTGCGTGCGTCCCGGGAGGTTTCCGCCGTTAAGATGAAGACCCTCGAGAAAACGCTCAACTTCGTGGCCGGGAAACCCGTTTTCGAGAAGAGGCTCGCCTCCCTGAAGGAAATCCGCCGGGGGGAAGAGGTGAAACTGATCCAGGGCCAGACCCCTTCCGTGGCGGCGGCGGCCCTCCAGATGAGTCTCAAGAGCATCATCACCGCCCGAGGAGGGACCATCGCCAGCGAGCGCAGCGAAAAGCCGGAGGACTACGAAAAATTCAAGATCATCAGCGTGACGATCGACGCCGTCTTTCCGGAAACGAGGGCTCTGGCGGATACCCTCTACGCCATAGAAAATCAGACACCGTTCCTTGTCGTGCGCGAGCTCGATACGCGGCTCCGCAATTTCCGTGAGCCCCGGGAGCTGACCGTGAAGCTCCGCGTGTCGGGACTGACGGGAGGACGCTGACATGGATTACGGCCGCAGGCTGATCGGAAACGTGACCGTCCTGAACGTCATCCTCGCAGTTGCACTTTTTTTCGCGATCCGTTATGCCGTCTACCCCTTCTTCGGCGTGAGCGTCGCCGTGCCGCTCCGGGCAGCGTCAGCGAAACCCGCTCCGCAGGCAAACGGGCAAGTTTCCGCAGCGAGTCGATCGCCTCTGGATTTCGCCGTCATTGCGGATCGGAACCTCTTCCATCCGGAACGTAAAATCCCCCCGGAAAAGGTTGAGAAGGACAAGGTAAAGGAACTGCCGAAGCCCGATCTGGTCCTCTATGGTACGATAATCACCGATGAGAAGAGCATAGCCTACGTGGAGGACACCAAGGCGCCGTACTCGACGCCGGGGCGCGGCAAGCGGCAGGTCGTCCTGAAGAAAGGCGACAACGTAAGCGGCTTTGTCCTCAAGGAGATCGAGCCGACGCGCATCGTCCTACTTCGGGGCAGCGAACGCCTCGTTGTCAATCTCGATATGAAAGACCGACTGCGCGGCGGGGAGCCTGCAGCAGCGGCGGTGCGCACGAGAGCCGACATGCCTGCGCTGTTGCCTGCGACTAATCCGGCGTCGGGCATCCGCCCCGCCACCGCTGGCACCATACGGCCGGGAGCGCCGGCCCAGCCGGTAGCGGGTGCAATCACCCCGCAGGCTCCGACACCCCGTGAGCAGCTGGAACGTGCCGTTATCGGCGGTAGAAGACAGATGCGCAACCCTCTCACCTACAGGAAGTAACGATGTGGCGGAGACACAACACTCCAGTTCGTTAAACTCACAACCATCGCCAGGCTGTGGCAAAGGAATAAGGCTTTCATGTTTCCCTCCTGTCGTGATTCTTCGTTTGTGTTCATATATGAGCTTTCTCCTCTGTTGTGGCGCCCCACCCTCACTGGTTGCGAGACATCAAG
>CAZGVZ010000817.1:0-2014 GCA_964529145.1 uncultured Fibrobacteraceae bacterium
AGTCCCACCTTCTCTCAGGAGGTGCTGAAAAACGGCCCCTGGGGTTTCATGAAACTGCTTCAGTCCGCTCGGTGCAACAGAATGAACAGCAGCTCCTTCAGCGCCAAATGGAACATCAACGTCCAGAATCAGTACATGGCCTTCATCGAAGCGAGAATCCAGGTGGCCGGATCGGACCATCCCTTCAGCGACCGGGTCTTCGAGGAGTTCGGGTGTCCCACGGAGGTGTTCCTAGGAACCCAAGGGGAGAAGTGAAAGTGAATGTGGAGTAGTACTGGTAGTTTCGAACAGAGCCGGTACATGAAGTTATGGTTACCTTACCCGGATGGAAAATGATGACGTCATTGACGGGGCAAAGAAAAATCAGGCTGCCCAAATCGTTTTCAGTTACCGCGCGTCGCCTACCGTCTTGATCGAAGTGTGACAACGGCGTGCCGGCGCTATCGAAGAGAATTGCCTTTGATTTCTTTGTGAAGCCGATGGATTACTGATCCCGATGGCTATTATCAGATTACATTCTTCAACGGTTCCGGTGAAAGCTTTTATTCTGGATGTGAGGAAAAGATCATTGAACTTGTCAAAAAATGCATAGATGTGAATGTTGAAATGAACGAGATTACCATCGATAATGATTGGAATGAAGAGCGGGTCAGTGAATTCTTGAGCGCTGCCATCGAGGTTTTTGAGTCGTATTAGGCCAATTATCACCTTGGATTCTATTCAGATATTATTTCACTTTTGTCCAAAACAGTAATTAATGGCAGGCCACGATCATGATTATTTTATTGGTGGCGAAACCTCACATATGCATGAAAGAGCGCGTCACTATGAAAAATTCGACTTTGTTCAGCCAAAAGCCTGCACCTTTTCCACGTCCTTCCACAATCCCTTGTTTTGGGCGGAGAATCGATGGTGAAGAGACGCTGCACGCAACGTCTCTTCAGTGAATCATTCGGATGTAAGACGTTGCATTGACATCTCTACGGGGATCGTTCGGATGTAGAGACATTGCATGCAGTGTCTCTACTCCGAAGCTGAAAACGAATACGCCGCACCGGTCAGGGGAACCCTTTCCAGCTCTTCATTGGCAATGGTTATCTCCACCCACAGGTGCTGATTTTCCTGCAGAACCTGCTTGAGGTCGTCCTCTGTGGTTCCTTCCCTCAGCCGCACGATCAGTCTACCGTTATCTACCGTGATACCGTTGCCCTCGCTCTGAAAAAACGATTCGGTGTACTTGAGCAAACCAAGCGTCTGATCAGTGAACAGCCTCACTGTCGCATCCAACGTGACCGGACTGGGCGAACCTACCGGATTGCCGTCGCCATCGAAAAGCTTTGCCGTTATCGCCAGCTTCTGGCTGTTGGGAATCGGAGGCACGTATTCGATAAAATGCGCCACGATCGCCTTGTTCGCGTCCATGGTCAACAGCACCGGATTCTCCGTTCCCGAGAGGTCGCCGCTCCAGTGGTCGAATACCCATCCCTGGTCAGCCGTAGCGGTCAGGAGAACCGTGTCGAATTCCTCGAAAGAACCACTTTGCGGTGAAACCGACCCGCCGCCCACGACATTGACCGACAGATCGTAATGCGGAATCTCGATGAAATGAGCGACGATGCTCTTTACGCCGTCCATGAACAGAAAAAGCGGGTTATCGCTTCCCGAGGCGTCACCGCTCCAGTGATCGAATCTCCACCCTTCCGCGGCGGTCGCGCCGATCTCCACAGTGGTGCTCTCAGGGTACGATCCCGAGGAGGGGCTTACGCTTCCCTGGCCTTCGGTCGTGACGGCTAGAGTGAAGGTCGGAATTTGCGTGAAGTTGGCGACTACCGCCTTGTTCGCATCCATCGTCACCGTAACCGGGTTCTCCGTTCCCGACGCGTCACCGCTCCAGTGGTCGAATACCCACCCTTCGGCCGGCGTCGCCGTGATCTCCACCGCGGTGCCTTCGGGAAAAGTTCCCGAGGAGGGGCTTACGCTTCCCTGGCCTTCGGTCGTGACGGCTAGAGTGAAG
>CAZGVZ010000818.1:0-2010 GCA_964529145.1 uncultured Fibrobacteraceae bacterium
AAGCTCAAAAAGAGCGACGCGACGGTAGCGAACACAATGGTCAATCCCAGGGATTTGAAGGCGCTTCCGATAACCCCGGTCGTCGAGGCAATCGGAATGAAGACCGCCAGATTGGTGAGGGTCGAAGCCAGTACCGCCATGAAGATCTCGTTGGTGCCCTCTTCCGAAGCTTTTCTCACGTTCTGGCCGGTATTGCAGTGGCGTACGATATTCTCTATCACAACGATGGAGTTGGTGACCAGGACTCCGACCGAAATGGTCAAAGCCATCAGAGTGATCGTATTTAGAGTGAGTCCTGCCGCGCTGATTCCCACCATGGCCACGATCAATGAAACGGGCATGGTGATCGCGGCGATTACTGTGACTCTCCAGTCAAAGAGGAACAGAAGGAGAATGAGTGCGGTGAGGATTATTCCGGTTACGATGTTACCGTAGGTGTCCTGAACCGTATTCCTGATGAAATTGGATGAATTCTCGACCACGTCGATGGCATAGCCGGAAGGAATCGTGGGAGTGATCTCCTTTACTTTGCGCATGATCATGTCGGCGGTACCGGCTACATTCGCATCGGAGTTCTTGGTGATCGAAATATGCACAGATTCCTTCCCCTGGTAACGGGCCGACTCGCGTACTTCCTTGAATCCGTCTTCCACTGAGGCGATATCCTTGAGCCGGACAGTGTAGTTTTGTTCTACGGTGCCGTACCTCTTGTGAACCGGTACCTGCATTTCCCTTATCTGATTGAGCGAGGTGTATTCACCTGCTACCTTGACAGAGTATTCTTTGAGCTTTCCGGTCACGAATCCCCCGGGTATGGTCGTGTTCTGGGCTTTGAGCAGCGCCGAGACCTGGAAGATGGTAAGGTTATGGGCGGACATCTTTTCGGAATCAAGATTGATAAGTATCTCGCGCTCGCGTCCGCCGATGATGTCGACCTTCGCGACACCGTTTATCTGGGCGAAGCGATCCTTCAGTTCGTCTTCAACGTAGCTTCTCAGTTTATCCGGTGAAACCGGTGCGGTTACCGACAGTGTCACAATGGGCTGCTCATTCGGGTTATATTTGGAGATAGCAGGCTTTTCCAGGTCTTCCGGGAGTGAATAAAGGATCTGATCGATTTTGTCCTTGACCTCTATCGAGGCGAGATCGGCATCGATCCCGGCATTGAATTCGAGCACGAGATACGCCGCGGATTCGAGACAATACGATGTGACATGTTTCAGTCCGCCGATTGTGCTGACCTGTTCCTCGATGGGTTTGACCACGTTGAGTTCTATCTGGTCCGGGCCCGCTCCGGGATATATTGTCTGAACCGTGATATACGGCAGATCCATATCGGGCATTTTGTCGATCGGCAACCGCGTGAAACTCACGACACCGAACATTGATACGGCCAGAATGACCATGATCATCAAAAGCGGTCGACGAATGCTGATTCCGGCGATGTTCATGCGTTTTCCTTTACTGCTTTACCACGTTTACTTTTAAACCGTCCTCGAGCTGAGTCAGTCCGGACATGACGACCCGGTCATCCGCCGTGCAACCCTGCGTTATTTCGTAATGGTATCCGGTATTGATCCCCAGGGCGACTTTTCTTCTCACGGCTTTATCCTTAACAACTACGAACAGGTAGGGGTCTTCTTTCCGGGTGAAATTCACCGCTTCGATCGGAACGTATAGTGTGCCCGGTTTTTCATCGACGATCGTATGCACCTGTTTGAAAAGGCCGGGTTTAAGGCGATGGCCCCGGTTGGAAAAGCGTGCCGTAACCTTGAAACTGTGCGCCAGCCCGTTCGCACCCAGAGCGATGCGCTCGATCGAGCCCCAGACCGTATCGGTTTCCATCAGGAGGAAAACCTTCTGCCCCTTTTCATACAGATCGATAGCTCGCTCGTTTACCTGCATCTCTATTTCCATGGATGAGATATCGGCAATCTTCACCAGCCGTGTCTTTTCTCCTATCTTGCTGCCTTCGTTCTCGTAAATTTCTAGCACAACACCACTGAAAGG
>CAZGVZ010000819.1:0-2005 GCA_964529145.1 uncultured Fibrobacteraceae bacterium
CAGGGAGTCATGCTGGGTGAAGCGCTTATCGCAACCGGTTCGATCAGTGATGAAAACGTTATCAGCCAGTTTTTGGCCAAACAGCTCACGATGGGCAAACTGAGCCTCAAAGAACTGGAATTCGACCCGTCCGTAGTGGACCTGATTCCGTACGATATGGCGCAGAAATATAACATGATCGCGGTCAGCAAGATAAACCGGATGTTGACGGTAGCCATAAGCGATCCGAAAAACATATTCATGCTCGATGCGGTCAAATTCCTCACCGGCTGTTCGATCAAACCGGTTCTCGCACCGGAAAAGGAGATCCAGGAGACGATAAACCTCAATTACGAATCGTCTCACGAGGTCGACACAATCCTGAACGATATCACAAGCGATAATTTTGAAATCGTCGCCGAGGATAAAGGCAAGGAGGTCGAAGACATCTCCGAAGAGGTGAGCGAAGCCCCGGTAGTGAAACTGGTGAACCATCTCATTCTCGAAGCCGTTCGCAAGAACGTGAGCGATATCCATGTTGAGACCTATCAACGCATTCTGCGGGTAAGGTACCGTATAGACGGCAACCTCGTAGAGATGACGCCTCTGCCCTACAGACTGCGCTCCTCGGTGATATCACGGATCAAAATCATGGCGGATCTGGATATCTCCGAACGCCGCCTTCCCCAGGACGGCAGGATAAAGATAAAAATGGGTTACAAGACGATCGATATCCGCGTCAGCACGACTCCGACCATCTTCGGGGAAAAAATCGTGATGCGTATCCTGGACGCTTCCAACCTCATGCTTGACATGGATAAATTCGGCATGCCGAAAAACGCACTGCGCAATCTACGCGAGGCGCTCTCGGCTCCCTATGGTATGATTCTCGTGACCGGACCCACAGGCAGCGGAAAGACCACGACCCTCTACTCGGCGCTGAGCGGCCTGAATAAACCGCACGTCAATATCATGACCGCCGAAGATCCGGTGGAATACAATATCGACGGCATCAACCAGATAAATGTCAACAGCGATATCGGCCTCACCTTCGCCTCCGCGCTGCGCTCTTTTCTGCGACAGGATCCCGACATCATCATGGTGGGTGAAATCCGCGATCTCGAAACCGCGGAAATCGCGGTAAAGGCCGCGCTCACCGGGCATCTTGTGCTCAGCACCCTCCACACCAACGATGCGGCCAGTACGCTCACACGTCTTTCCGATATGGGAATCGACCCGTTTCTCACCTCTTCCGCGGTTCGACTAATCGTGGCGCAGCGACTTATCAGGCTGATCTGCCCGCACTGCAAAGAGCCCGTCTCTTCCGAGGGCAACGAGCGACTCGGTTTCCTCAACCTCAACGAGGAGGAAATCTCCTCTCTCACATTGTTCCAGGGGAAAGGATGCCCGCTCTGCGGGAATACCGGTTACCGGGGAAGAGCGGGTCTCTATGAGGTACTGCCTATCACCCCCGCCGTTCAGGAAATGATTATCGCGAAAGCGGCACCTTTCACCATCAAGAACAAGGCGATCACGGAAGGTATGTTGACACTGCGCGATGCCGCACTCGAGAAACTCCGTACGGGAATAACCACGATCGAAGAGGTGCTTGGTGCCACCGGATAGACGCGTTTCCGCCATGAGCTCCGTTATCGGGGAACCTTTCGGTACGATCTTACAAACTACTTTTCTTCAACCCTTTTTAATAGTACATTTTGACTATGTCCACAATACACGATCTTCTTAAACGAATGGCTGAGCTCAGGGCTTCAGACCTGCACCTTACGGCCGGTTCTCCTCCTCTGCTGAGAATCGACGGGCGACTTGTCCCTACCGACAGCGAAAAGGTCTCTCCTGAGGAGATATTGAAGCTGGCCTACAGCATAATGAACGAAGTGCAGCGTAAAACGTTCGAACAAAAAAAGGAAGTCGATTTTTCGTTCGGGATACAGAACCTCTCACGATACCGTGCCAATGTATACCTTCAGCGAGGGTGCTGCACGTGCGCTATCCGCAGCATTCCCTT
>CAZGVZ010000820.1:0-2001 GCA_964529145.1 uncultured Fibrobacteraceae bacterium
TGATGCAATCACCTCCCCGGCGTATCTGTCAGGCATCACTCAATTCCCGGATACACGACTCCCTTATTTCCCAGATCCGGTCGAACGCCAGGTGATTACTTTCGCACCAGCGTCTGATGAACTCCTTGTGAAACAGCTCTTTTCCGGAACGGATCTCATCCGCGCTCATGGAGATTTCTTCAAGGATATCCTCGTCTTTCAGAGGCCTTCCGCCTACACGGGTAAAGTCGAGCCTGCGGTTGTCGGACATGAGATAGGCATGCGCTTCCGGGATGAAAGGGATCCATTCCGGGATGATGCCTTCAATCGAGGGTGTGTTCCGGGCCGTCATTCCGTAGATTCCGATCCTGAGCTCGATACCTTCGAACCCGTTCTCTTCCGCCACTTTTTTGAGGATCGCGTGTTTGCCGCTGCAGGTCCCCCGCTTTTCCTCGAGTACGAGAAGCGGGTCTGACCTCGATGAGGTCCTTTGGTACCTGAGATTTCTCACGTATTCACAGGCATTCCGGAAATCCCGTATGCCCGTTTTCAGAAAAGCGTTCGAAACGGGGCCACGCGGTTCGATTCTGAAATCTGGAGCTTCCATAAAATGAATCCTATGACTATTCATGTCCATCAAATAGAGGCATTCTTCACAGACATGGAGATCGCGGAAACCCGGGCGTGCACAACCTCCCTCCATTACCTGCCTCGGTAAGAGAGGGCAATGTGATCCCTATGGGATTTTCAGCGAGGGGACCACGGCCTTCGGCCGTGGTAGTTGATTCTTGAATGGCAACAGCACGGCAATTTGCCTCCTGAGACGATTTCATGGTTTCCTCGCGACGATGAATTCGATCGTCATTCCATGGAAGATCGTTTGGGATTCCACTATGTGGAAATTGCCGTGTCGAATCAGTGCTTCGACATCCCGGGCACACATCAATTCGAGATGCATAGGCAGAATACCGATTTTCATGACGAAGAGGTATGCGCTGAACGTAAGCCTGTTCCCGATCGTCATTTTCTCCTTAAGGCACGCGGTCGTAGAAACGAACAATCCGCCTGGTTTCAATAATTCGTATATCCTCCCAACGACCAGTTCCTTATCATCCAGCAAATGCATTATTCCATATGCGGTCACTGCATCGAATGAATGGTCCCTGAACTCTTTCCCGAAGATGGTCCCCTGCGAAAAATCCACGTTTTCAACACCTGTTTCATCTCTCTTCTTCATCGCATGGCCGATCATCCCGGGTGAAAAATCGAGGCCGTGAATGCGTCGAACCGATCCGGCAAGTTTCATGGTTTTCGTTCCGGTCGCGCATCCGTAATCGAGGACGACATCATCTTTCTTGAAATAGGTGATAGTTCCGGGGATCACTCTTTCGAAGACCGGTTCGAACTGTCTCTCGAAATGATCGTATTTCTTAGCCTGTTTGTCCCAGAAGTCTTGTTTTTTGTTCATGGCCTGGTTTCTCCTTGCGTTCATTTCCCATTTTGAACGGTGGAAGCCCGCTTTCCAGAAACTCTTTGAGCGCGACCGCGTTGTTGTGAACCTGATCATGAGCGCTGTACAGGAGTGTGACCCTGTCCTTGCGCATGGCCGTCAGTATAGGTTCGAGCGCAGCCCGGTTCTTCTTGAGTTCGGCCCGGTACCGGAGCCTGAACTCGTCCCATTTTCCCGGATCGTGACTGAACCAGCGACGCAATTCGACGCTGGGAGCGACATCTTTCAACCATGCGTCAAGTTTCAGGGCATCCTTTCTGACTCCTCTGGGCCAGAGGCGCTCCACGAGGAACCTGAAACCGTCGCCATCCCCGACAGGATCATAGACTCTTTTGATTTTGAGCATAGTCCGGTCCTCCGGTTTTTAAATAGAAGGATTCCTGCGGATCGGAGTCCGATATGATAAGTCGTCGTATGATCGTTTTCCCGCCCGAAATTCATTAAAGGACCTTTTCCGTGACATGGCCTGAATCCGGTTTTCGCCTTTTCTGAGTTCGGAGAATACTTGCTTG
>CAZGVZ010000821.1:0-1995 GCA_964529145.1 uncultured Fibrobacteraceae bacterium
TCTCCGCAAAATAGATCGCCACCCGCTGTCAATAGTCCGATTGACCCTTTTGAGTGCCCTGGAATATGAAGAACTTTCGCATCAAATCCGTATTCAGAGAGATCGTATCCCTCATCAATATACAAATCCGGTTTAAATCGCTCTTTTTTACCGAATCCGAATAGGATGCGAGCTATCATTCCAAGGAGAATATTGCCCTTTTTCCTGTTCCAGAACATGTTACCACGTTCAACCATTCCTGAATCATCATGGTGCATCACAATTTTCGCACCGAATTTTTCACGGAGATAGGCTGCATTACCTGTATGGTCAAAATCTCCATGGGTTAAAACGATGAGCTCGAGATTGCCGGGCTTGCAGCCTCTGCTCCTAAGTTCTTTTTCTATTTCAGCGTGCTTATTCGAACTACCTGTATCAATCAGAATGTAGCCGGTGTCGGTTACTATCAGGTAGCTGTTTACGTCACCTAATTTATACGGTAGTGATAAACTAATGGTAATGATTTTTGGTTTCATTACTTTGGGTCATCGGGAGATTTAATGGGTACCACAACCTGTTGTGGCGTACCTGTCAATTCTAGGGCTCTGCCCCAGCCCCCGAGGTTTTAAGGCATAAGGACGATCTCTGAATAATTGATCATTGATGTAGTATCGGGTTGGAGGGGCCTTTCGACCCCTCCCGTATCGCGACTTCAATGCAATGGAGGTTATTCCGGCAAGTACTATCAGCAGCATCAAGAGTAAGCTTGACCAACCATGTAAAAGTCTGCTCTTGTCTATTTCATTATTTTCTGTTTTCTTTTGCATGAGTATCATTTTTTTGATCACGATTCTTCGAAAAAGGATTGATGTATCGGCTCAGCATCGAGGGATATGTTGTCTCAGTCCAATTGAGCCGTAGTTTCCATGCCATTTTTCCCTCTGGCTCACCACAACTGATGATTTTTAATGTGACCTTAAGTCAATTTTTTGTTAGTATTTGTAATGTTGATGCATGACTATACTTTTTTCCCTGTTTACATTCATTGACTTTCCTCGATATATACCGGATATGGGGTCTTTACATAAATCTTTCCCACCATTGGCTTGAATATGTCGATCACCACCTTCCTTTTCAGAAGGTGTTTCATACTCATGATCGTTTTTGAAAACTCGCCGGCGCAGATTGCTCTATCCTTGTCATAATCCCACATGACATACGTTCCTTTCAAGACGAAACAGGGACCGGACGTACTTCCCGATACGAATCCTCCCGGAAGCGGAACGAATATCGGGATAAAATAGTTTGAAAGCCTTATAATGGGAGAATTGATTTTAAATAAATAATTGATATTTCTTATTGCAGGGTCTTTGTAAGCGGTTTTGTCCGGAATGTAGAATTCCTTCGAAACCGAATGTTTGTCGGTTATCGTGACTGTTCGTCTCACTGATGAATCGGCTCTAATTTCACTATCTGACGATTTTCCACCGGAGGTGACTACGCTAAACTTTTTGAGATGTTTCATCGCCAACTCTTTTACGATGCTATTCAGAACGGCGGTAAGCGTATCTTCCAGCTGCCTGGAATCCATCTTAAGCGAATACAGAGTAAAGGCCTTGGCGGTGTCGTCGAGCATTACTCTATCCACATCGTCTATATAGAGCTTTTTCCCTTTAAGCTTTTTGGCGTAATAGTCGTTATTCTTGTAATAGAATTTTTTCGGACCTGAACAGGAATAAAAAATGAGTAAAACCGGCAGAGTGATGATTACAAAAAGATGACGTTGATACATTCTTGCCTTTCTAAAAAATTATAACTACTCGGAAACCCGAGGATGATCACACTTCCATTATCATTACCTCTCTATCAATCTATTCAATATACCATTTCTGGCTTTCAGAACCGAGTTCTTTTTTGCAATACGTATCGGATATAACTGATAGGTAATTGCTTTTTTTGGGTTTGAACCGGACTTGCCCTGAAATCATTAGAAAGGCAAACTGTGTTGTCACCTTC
>CAZGVZ010000822.1:0-1527 GCA_964529145.1 uncultured Fibrobacteraceae bacterium
AAAAAAGGCCGATGTCGACTCCGTTTCTTTACAGACCGGAGCGGCCGGTTCGTGGTTCTTGATGATTTCAACGACAACCTCCCCGGACACAACAGTCTCGTCACCTTCCTGCCCGAAACGAATGGGGGCGCGCCCGGCGCTTCTTCGTGCGCCTGGTCGGTCCGGTACGATCAGTCGTGCGCGATCACCGACGGCGGAGATGATCCTGTTCTTTCCGGAAGCGAATCCGGCGGTTCCGGCGCAGAATCCGGTTTCCGCAGGCTGATCGTTTCCGACGGCGACTCGGGCAAATGCCTCCGCGCGAAAGCACTGGTCAAGGGTGGAAGCTATCCCGGCCTCGGCCTGGGCACCGCTCTGCCAGGCAGCGGGAACGGCGCGTCATGCGATCTCTCGACCCTGACGGCAATCGGGTTCCGCGCGAAGGGACACGGTGCATTACGCATCGATGTCATTACCGATACCGTAAGGAACGCCGCCCAGGGCGACAACTGGGGTCATTTCGGGGCGGAGTTCGGCCTCACGCCGGAGTGGAAACAGTACGTGATCCCGGTGACCGAACTCAGGCCAAGGCCGTGGTCGAAACAGCAGCAGGAGGAACTCCGATGGACGGCCGCGCGCGACAGGGTGAGCGCGATCGAGTTCGCGTCTAGCCCGGCGTACGACCGGATCGCCGACGACTCGCTCGATATCTACCTGGACGATATCCGGTTGTATGGTCTGACGGGGAAGGCCTTCGGCAGGTAAATGCCGCGTCACGGCAGTGGTGAACATGTTCACGACGGTGAGCCACGTCAAAGGTACCGAAACGGACCCATCGATTCCGGTCGCATGCGAGACCGATGCAGCGTCCGGCTCTTTGCCTCACCCGAACAGTTGCGTCCTTGGAAAAACCGGATAGACCAGACAACACACAGCGGCACAGCCAGCCCCTCACCACAACGGCCGGGAAAATTTCGAAAAAGAATCAACTTTCACGGCTGGTAATGGAATTCCGTACCCTGGTTTTCAATTATCATGTTGTCCTGAGACAACACAATTCTTATTATATTCTTCCATCTTCTCCGATTTTGTTATACATTACAGACAGGATGAACCGGTGATACATGAATGCTCTGAAAAGTGGTACTATTCGAAAAGAACACATCCATTTCGCCGAAAACGGAGGTTGAGATGAACCGATGCTCCATACCGGTTATGCTTCTTGTCGTCGCTGCAGCGGCACAGGAGATCACCGTTTCGAAGGACTCGCTCTGGGTGCTGAACAGGTACAGAGCCGATGGGCCCTGGGCCGATACGCTCACCATCTACAACAACGACATGTCGCCGATCCTGCTCGATTCCGCCTGGGTACACATTTCCGAGATGGATGCCTCCGGCTCCCTTGTCGAGCCCGGACGGCTCGAGGTGAGAATGCAGGAACAGCATACCCCAGAGGATCCGACTCTCCATTACATGACCATACATCACGTCGCCGGTCTCGATTACCGGCTGGACTTTTCGATGACAAGCAGACCGATTCTATCTGCC
>CAZGVZ010000822.1:1537-1988 GCA_964529145.1 uncultured Fibrobacteraceae bacterium
CGGACCCGGCGACAGCGTCCGTTTGAGCGGCCTGGAGATCGGACGGAATTTCACCGGCGCGGTACCACGGTATCCGAACTACATACGGGGTATCCTGAGCCTGCTGTTCAGCAACGGCCGGCGCGTCGAGATCACCGTCTACTCCGACGATCTGCGGCCGGTGCCGGTGAGTAACCCCGTCCCGCGCCGCACCAGGACCGCCACGGCTTCGGACCGCGGCCGTTACCTGATCAACGGAACGACGCTCCCGTCCGGGGCCTGTACAGAGGCGAAACGGAAACGGGTCAGGCATCGCATCTTTGAAAAGTGATTCATTCCGAACCGCGGGAGCACACCTCTCCGCAGGGACCGTCGCGACGATCCACGTCGGGTGACGGTAAAAGGGTGGACTCGATACTGAAAAGTGTGGCCATTCCCGTAGGCTTTGCATGCGGCATCCGCGCACAGGGAA
>CAZGVZ010000823.1:0-1980 GCA_964529145.1 uncultured Fibrobacteraceae bacterium
CACTGCGGCGGCATCGACGCCATCCCGGTGCATCACACCAACGAAATCGCCCAGGCCGAAGCCGCTACAGGCAAACCGTTCGTGCGTTACTGGATGCATGGGGAGTTTCTTGTGCTTGAAAAGGGCAAGATGGCCAAATCGGGGGACCATTTCATCACTCTCGAAACGCTTCGCCGGGAAGGAATTTCACCTTTGGCGTACAGGATGTTCTGCTATACCGCGCATTATCGCACCCCATTGAGTTTTTCCATGGAAGGGGTCCGTTCCGCCGCACAGAGCCTCAATAACTTCCGGCGGTCGGCTGCCGGACTCGATTGCGGGTCCTCCGGATCGCCTTCCGGGAGGTCGCGTATACGTGAACTTCTCGAACCCTTTTATTCCGCTGTGCATGACGACCTCAACATGCCCCGGGCCCTAGCTGC
The DNA here is from genome assembly GCA_964529145.1 of uncultured Fibrobacteraceae bacterium. Taxonomy (GTDB): domain Bacteria; phylum Fibrobacterota; class Chitinivibrionia; order Chitinivibrionales; family Chitinispirillaceae; genus JAFGNB01. Next base: position 423 of record CAZGVZ010000823.1, read on the forward strand.
GCTCTGGGAGATCCTGAGAAACGAAACCGTAGATGGCGGTGACCGGAGATCGTGTATCGAAATGGCTGACGAGATCCTGGGGCTGGACCTTCTTTCCGCACCGAAAAACAGAACACTTCTGGTAAAAGGCCCGGAGGGGGAAGAGTTGCGATTCGAATCCGGGGAGGAAATCCCGGCCGTTGAATGCGAACGACTCGTAACCGTGCTTTCGGAGCGTCGCAGGGCCCGTCGCGAAAAGGATTACGCCACGGCGGACAGGATCAGGAAGTCGCTGCAGGAGTCGGGCATAGTTGTAAAGGATCATCCCGACGGATCGACTTCCATCACCATTCCCGTATCATCGGCGGGCGTTTGAAGGGCCCGCCTAAAGGAGATTATATGGCAAAAGAAGGAAATAACGAAATGTCCAAAAAGTTGCAGAAAATGCTGTCGGGCAACGAAATTGAAGAGCAATTGCTCAAACGGCGGGAAATTTTTCTCTGGGGGGAAATCAATGACGAGAGCGCTGAGTCGATCGTTAAAAAGATCCTTTATTTTGACGGACTGAACAACGATGACATTATGATGTACATCAACAGCCCGGGAGGAGTGATCTCCTCCGGACTCGCCATTTACGATGCGATGCAATACGCGAAATCGGCGGTGAGTACGATCTGTATGGGTCAGGCCGCGAGCATGGCCGCCGTGATCCTTTGCGCGGGATCCAAAGGGAAACGCCTTTCCTGGGAACACTCCAGGGTGTTGATCCACCAGCCTCTGATTTCGGGAAACATGTTTGGGCCGGCTTCAGATATTCAGATTCAGGCGGAAGAGATGCTTCGCATTCGAGATAATCTGAATGAAATCCTGGCCAAACACACAGGACAGTCGATGAAAAAAATCGCGGAGGACACCGATCGGGACTTTTTCATGTCCGCCGAAGAAGCGAAAAAGTACGGAATTATCGATAAGGTTACCAAGCGAAGTTGAAAGGATTCCGGGCGCTTGGGACCGGAAAACCTGAAACGGATCGATCGAAAAAATGGTGTAATTGTTTTGACAATCATTTCATACACGAATTATATTTGAAAGACTTTTTTCTTCTACCTAAGCTATACGCCGAGTAAGGAATCAAGTGCATGAAGACGGTGACCGCTGTCGTGTATTAAATGTAAGGAATCCAGTGCATATACCGCTGTTTCCGTTGTACCGCTTTGATGCAGTAGGGTTCGTCGGCTTTCCCAGCGCGCACCTCCATGAAAGGTCCGCTATGTCCGGAGGTCAGGGAAGGCCGGATACCATCTGAAGTACCCGGAGGGCGGTAACCTGAAAGGATGCCGTGGTCGAGGCGACGGCCTTGATGCGCACGGGATTCATGCAATTATCCCGCTCGCGGTATATAACTTAGGTTTAGGCATTTGCCGATGTAGCTCAGTTGATAGAGCGTTCGATTTGTAATCGAATGGTCGGGGGTTTGACTCCCTCCATCGGCTCCAGGAAATGGGTAGGTGCCCGAGTGGTTAAAGGGGATGGACTGTAAATCCATTGGCGTAAGCCTACGGTGGTTCGAAACCACCCC